>NZ_JASPJA010000002.1:0-263406 GCF_030232125.1 Corynebacterium sp. MSK071
CGCATCCTGGTCAAATTTTCTTGGCATATTCCAGATTTTCCCATCTACTCAGACGGAACAAAACCTGGGACACTTCAATACGCAGTCGTCAGGCCTGCCGTATGGCGCAACATATGTCCCGCCATATGCCTCAACATATGCTTTAGCATATGTTTAATTACATATAGTTCTACCTGCATTTATATAGTCCTACCGAGAAATAAGAATCACTCCGCGAGAGGGATACGAGCGTTCTCCACTACGCGCATAAAGTAGAAAAGCAGGTCCCTGAGGGCGCTTTTAGGATTGGAGGAGATTTCTTCGAAAACGGGAAAACTTCCCGCGCGGTTGGTTTTATTTTGAATAATGGCGCTATGGACATGGACAAGGTACAGAAGATAAAAATCGGAGTTTTGCTCGCCTTGGCGGTTGCCTCTTTAGTACTCCTCGTTTTGTGGCTGACTGATGTAATAGGGCTCGGCTTAGCGGTTGTTCTCGTTATTGTTCTGACTGCTGCTTCTGTGGGAGTGCGTGTGCGGGCAGAAAACGCAGGGCGCAAGCCGGAGTAAGCGAGATACCGCAGTGGTAGTAGATGCGCCCCCTTTTTTCTTCTACAACTACCACAAGACGCGGGGCATGGGCGCGGCTCCTTCACCGGTACCGCCTACCCGCACCGGCCCGCGTGACATATCTCGCCATATGGCGGGACGTATGTTTAGGCATATGTTATAGCGTATGTTCCGCCATAGGGCCTAACCCTGACGTGTCCACTGTCCGGGGGTTAGGCCCGCGTTCACAACGTCGCGGGAAGTACGCGCCCGAACCATCGATAGGCTCGAGACGAATGCTAGTAGAGCACGGCAGTCATCGGGGAGTTGTTAATTATGGCTGTCTTGGCTTCTAACTCAGCATGTGAAGGGGAAACCTCGATAGGGGAGCTCTTACATCTAATTTTCGTATCATGGAAAATACGATAACTAAATCCAACCGTAACCGTCCCACCATCCCTCACTAACGCTTTGTTTCTTCCCCAGTGACAATTGCTTACGATCCCATCGCACTCAACACGCGGGAACGTAAAAATCTTGTGGAACCACCAGCTCACCCAAGTTGGTTTGAAAACCGTGCGGATTTCGCGGCAGTCCACAAAGTTCTCTACGTTTTTATCGTCTTTCAACTCTAGGTACCCTTTCTCAACAGGAATGGTCGAAGCACTCACATCAGCTACACTGACCAAAGCAGCATAGCTAACCCCCGATGTGTCCACTGTCCGGGGTCAGGCCCGTGGTTGTTGTGGGGTGTTTTGGTGGCAACCAAATCTATTGATTTGGGCGGCAGCCCAACGAGCCGCAAGGCGAGGCGGGAGCAAGAACCGCACCCCGTAGTGAACGGTTTGTTGGTTGATCGACTGAGGATATAGATCTACAGGGATATAGTTATAAGCCACCTGGGAAAATAGATAAACCCGCAGGTGAACCCCTGTGGATAACTAGCTCTGTATGCGTAAATCTGCGCACGCGTGAGGGTAAATATGCGCAGCCCGACCAGCAAGAGGGAAAGCACCCCGAGGGGTGCTGCCTTTGTTTGTCTTGTTTGGGGTTAGTCGTTGAGAACGATCGAGACTGGAGGGCCGTAGAGCGATGCTTGACGTAGGTCGATCGTGGAGTAAAACTCGTATTCCTTGTTCAGCGTGGCGTCTGCGAGGTTGCCTCTTACTGCGGCGTCCTGCTCCCCGCTATAGCGTGCCAAGATGAACCCGGTTGCGCATGCCCAGGCTTCGGCGCGAGTCCTGAAGCATGGAGTGGTGAAGTACTCCTCATTGGTGGTGGGGTTGAAAATAACTGCTGTCGTCACAGTGATCCTTTCTCTCGGTGTGACTCTTTTAGTGTATGAGCGCTGTGTGCATACCCCGGTGGGCTGAGGAGCATAGGTGACTACGAAAAGGGACTGCTCTCTTTTGCGCGTGCGCGCCCTAACGTTTTGAGCGCGCTCTGTTGCTCATACTGGTCAGACAATGCGCCGGCGCATTGCCTGACACAAGCGACCTGCTATCTGGTCACCGGTGTTCATACTCTCTGACCATGGCCTATGGTCGCTGGCGCGCCTAGTTTCATGGTACAAAGCCCTAGGCGACTGTCCTCAGGGCTACAAGCCTTGCAGCGCGCCTCGGCTGCCTATGCATGAGAACGAAACTCCTGGAGCGTCCAGGAAAGACGCACTCCGGAGCGTTCCTCGCCGAGACAGACCCGTACAGTGTCATTAGTTCGCCGGTGGTTTGCCCCAGTCAGGGCGCTTGGTTAGGTGCCACGACCCGCACGAGGGCATTCGTAGATCCGCAGCGGCCCTGCCCGTCGCGACCGTTTCAGTGCTACATGCACGGCGTCATCATAGTGCTCGTGTTCGCGTTTACCAGTTTCGGAGCACAGTACGCGTTCGACTGGCGGCTTCTTCGACCTCCTCCGATGGTGCTTCATCACACAATGATTCTAAACTTCAGGTGTAACTGGCTCCTGTAGGTGACTGATGATGGTGGCAGCAACTACGAGCGCTGCGGCACCGAAGACTCCACCGGCGACCGCGACGGCTGTGTGGAAGCCTGTGAGGAACGCTCCACTGGCGACCATTCCGCCGAGGACTGCGACGCCGACGACGCTGCCGGTCTGGCGGGCGGCATTGATGACTCCTCCTGCGATGCCGACATGTTCCGGCGGGGCCGAGTCCACCGCGGCCGAGGTCGCGGCCGGCATCGCGAAGGCCATCCCGAATCCAGCCGTGAAGGTCAACACCGCGACCACCACGTAAGGGGTTTCTGCGGTGAGCAGCACGAGGCTGCTGAAGCCGATCGTGCCGACTACCAGGCCGGTGAGCATGGTGGGGAACGCGCCCCACCGGGCGACGGCACGGCCGCCCAGCGGTGACGCGACCACGGCGCTGCACGCCTGTGGTGCCAGCGCGAGGCCTGCCAGCCACGGCTCGTATCCCAGGTACTGCTGGAAGAAGAGGGAGAGCACGAAGAGTTGTCCGAAGAAGCTGATGTTGAGCGCGAGCCCTACCATTGCGGCCACGGAGAACCGGGCACGAGTGAACAAGGCCATCGGCAGCATCGGGTCCGGGTGTCGTCGCTCTGCGATGATGAACAGGGCGAGGAAGACGCCCCCGGCGATCAGCACGGCTACCTGCCAGGGTGACCATCCGTGTTCGCCTGCGGTGATGACTGCATAGGTTACTGCCACCAGCGTGAGCATGGAGAGCACCTGTCCGGGTAGGTCCACCCGTCTCGCGCGACTGCCCGTGAGCGCGGGAATTGCCCACAAGGTGAGCAGACAGCCGATAGCGACGATGGGGAGGTTGACCCAGAACACCGCCCGCCACCCGATCGTCGACACCAGCGCTCCGCCCAGGACCGGTCCGATCGCGGCGGCAACACCTCCTGCGCCGCCCCACAGCCCGATGGCGCGTGCTCGTTCCTTCGGATCGTCGTACACAGCCGACAGCAATGCCAGAGAGCCCGGCACGATTGCTGCCGCGCCCACGCCCTGGACGGCGCGACCAGCGACGAGGAACCCGCCTGTGGGAGCCAGGGCGCACACGGCCGAGAGCACAGCAAAGACCACCAGGCCAGCGAGGTAGACCCTGCGGGCCCCGAGACGGTCGCATGCGGCCCCAGCTGTGAGAAGGAACGCGGCGAACACGAGGGTGTAAGCGTCGACGACCCACTGCAGTGAGCCCACCGTCGTGTCGAGGTCAGTGCCGATCTCGGCGAGGGCGACATTGACGATGGTCGTATCGAGCATGACGATGAAGAAACCGAGGAGGGTCGCGACCAGCGCCGTGCGCCGATGCGCGGTCATACGCGAGACTCCAGCGAAGCCTCGGCGGGCGGGTGGCCGAAGTAGGTGCGCTTGCTCAGGTCTTGATCCCAGGTCCGGTAGGACCGGTCCAGCAGTGTCGGCAGCACCAGATCGAACAGGCGCCAGGACGCGGCGAAGTGCATGTCCCGGATCTCCCTGGCCGTCTCTCCCCCGGTGAGCGCGAGGAGTTGCTGGGCGACGAGGGGGCCCTCGTCGAGCCAACCCAGGTTGCGGTCAACGCGTTCCCAGTAGAAGTCCTCATCGTAGTGCCCGCGTAGCCGTTGGCGGTCCCCGTTCATCGCGATCGCTCCCTTCGTCTCCTGATGCAATGAATCTGGTGAGTTCAGACTATGCCTGCGATTGTTCGGTCGTCACCGAACAGTTCCGGGTGCATACTGGAGGCATGGTTGCGCGCGTGTTTCCTGAAGCGGTCCCGGATATCTCGACAGTCGCGTCGGCTCTGGCTGACTCGTCGCGGGCGGCCATGTGTGCTGCGCTCATGGACGGGCGGGCCTGGACGGTTGGTGAACTGGGCAGGTACGCGGGCCTGGCCCGGTCGACGGCGAGCGAGCATGTTGACGTGCTCGTCACCCACGGTCTCGTCCACGACATTCGGCAGGGCCGGCACCGCTACATTCGCCTGGCCGGGGAAGACATCGCACGAGTGGTCGAGAGTCTTGGCGTGGTCGCCCGCTCGCCCCTGCCCACTCCTCACAGCCTCAGCGCGTCACGGGCGAATGCGAACCTACGTGAAGGCCGCACCTGTTATCAGCACCTCGCCGGTAAGCTCGGGGTGCGCCTGGCTGAACAACTAGAAGAGCACGAGTTCATCGACTCGCACTGTCAGGTCACTAATCAAGGTCATCGCTTGTTCATACAGTGGGGTGTGCCCCCGAAGATGCTCGACACGGGCAGGTCGTGCATGGACTCCACCGAACGCCGCTTCCACCTCGCCGGCCCTCTCGGCACGGGAATCTGCAAGACTCTGCTGGATAAGGAATGGCTTTCCCGCAGGGGTCGTACTCGGGCCGTGCGTCTCACTCCCGCCGGGCGGGCAGCGCTCAACGACGCGGGGATCTCCCTCAATTGCCCGACAGCCGTCCCTGAGGGCTGAAGTCGTTCTTTGGCACCGACGTGACCTTTCGGACGATCGAAAGCCGGTCGGAACAGCACCAGAGAGAGCATAAAAGAAGCGTAGCGGTTAACCGCTACGCTGTGTGTGGGAGTCTTTTAGCTTTTTTACAGTGCATGTGTTCGAGTTAGTGGTTCGTTTCTTTCCTCGGGTGGCTGCGACGGTATTCCTCGACCAAATGAGCAATACCTGGCACAGCCTGGGATAGCATCCAGGTCATAAGCGCTATAAGGATGCCTATGGTGATAAGGGTTAGCACCAACCATCCCAGTGTCGGGCCGATGCCGTTAGCCTCCTGGACGTGGCTCCACAGAGCACCCATGCCTTCAGGTATGCCGAGCATACTTAGCAGCCCTTTCCCCAAGGCGCCGACAGCAACGAGTGCAATAGTAACGAAGAGAACACTGGCTGCAATCCACGAGGCAGACATGCAGGCCTTAATGAAGTGAGTGTTTGATTTTGCCATGTCCTCGTTATACTGCTTGCGCTCTGCGCGTATCTCCTCCAGCAGCTTTTCGTTGGATTCCTTCTCCTGGAGCAAGGCGCTGCGGGCCTTCTTAGAGGCTTCTGCTGCCTTGTGCAGGCTTTCTGACTCTTTCGACATTGCCTCAGAGACCGCTACTGCTACCAGTGGCTCCAGGTCAGTAGTCAGGCTGGCCGTCATCTGGTTGTTGAGGCTCTGGGCTACTGCTTGGCTGGAAGCCCGGTCGAGCTGGATGGGGCTTTGTGCTGCCCTGATTACCTCCCGTTGCAGCTTTACGAGCTGCGACATCTGCTGATTTAGCTCGAGTAGAGTTCCCTTGACCCCGTCCATGCCGCTGGGCAGTGCCTCGATATTCCTTATCAGGCCGGTGATCATCTGTTGCACTCCCATCATCGTTACCTGGAAGTGACTGCTGCTCACGTAGTTCTTGTTCTCGGCGAGCTTGCCCCTTACGCTTCCTAATTCGGTCTCCACTTTCGCTAATCGCGTTGAGAAGTCGCTGGGCAGACTGTTGATAATCTCCCCCGCGTTCTCCGGCAGACTCTTCAGTTTCTCCTGCGTCGCCTTGATAGCCCTCTCCGCCTTGTCCAGGCGCGGGCTGACGATCTTCAAGACGCTTTCCGCCTTGCCCTTGGCTGCTGCCTGGGCCATCTGTTTCATCTCGGTCACTGAGACCATAATTAAATCCCTCCTGGGAGTAGTAGTTATCCTCTTCCTCCTCGTCATCGAGAAGGCTGGAGCCGTATTTCGCCTCCAGGTCATCGTCAATTGCATCAGCTTGGAGTTCCACCTCCTGTCGCGCAACGAGAGCTGCCTGAGCTTCGTTAACGCGCTCGGTCACACCCTCTAGCGAATAGCTGCGGCCTAATTTCGAGCCGGCCTTAGCTGCTTTACGCTTTCGGGTACGCCCGGCCTTAGTGGTGTTCGTAAAATAGGCCTCCTCTCCGTCGTCATCGACCAGGGCCACGGTTAACGACTCGCCCTCGGTCTTTGAGTTAGGCTGCCCTTTCAGGGACAGGTTGTAGTCGCCAGCAACCTCTAGCGCCTTGACCAGCGGGTCCTCAGCATCGGCTACTCGTTCATCAGCACACAGCGCGTCTATGCGCTTGCGAGCGAAATCAGCCCAGGTGATTGCTGTTAATTCATCCACGCCCAGGCCCGTCGAGTCGGTGGACTGGCCCTCTTTGCGTGCCCTGCGCTCGGCAGGAAGTAGCGATATTTCCGGCTTTATCGGCTTGCTTCCATTGCCTCCCTGCCGGCCTCCCGGCTTGCCCAGGACACGCATCCCCAACTCGCGCATCAACTCATCGTTGACGTTGCGCAACTTAAACCAGTTACGCATGTCCCTCGGCGCAGCCTTCTTTGTCTGCGGGTCGTGATTGGCAAAGACGATGTGGTTGTGGACGCAGCCGCTTTTACTGTCGGTGTGCGTGGCAACGGTAAACGGAACTCCCGTGCCTTTAGTCAGCCGCATCGCCAGCTCTGAACCGGCTGCATTAGCCCGAGCTACATCAGCCGGGTCATCCTTATCCAGCTCGTCTTTCGCCCACGACTGGATATAAATAATTGCTTGGTCAGTGCGCTGAGCCGGAGCATAACGCTCCATCTCGTCCACACTGGCCTCCATGAAGTCCACTCCAGACCAGCGGCCAGATGTCGCCGACGGCGAGAACGATTCAGCATTAGGTTGAACCGTGCATAAAGCATCAGCTCGCACCCGACCCTTGCGGGCATTGTCTGCCGTTCCGTAGACGGCATACACCGTCGCCGCGCGGAGGTTCTGACTGTAGCTAATCTTGATTGTGGACAAAGTCTTTCACCTCCTGGCGGAGAGAATCGACTTTATCAGCGATGCCTTCTACCAACTCGGACACCGATTCAGTCCCGTCGATATTGGCGCGCCGAGCCAGCTGGTTCAGATTGATGCCAATCCGACGCAGCTGCTCGTTCATCTCGTCCCACCGGCGCAGCGTCTCCGGGGCCAAACGCTTCTGCGTTAGCACGCTCTCCTCCTCTGCGAGGACATAGAGAGCTTCCCGGAACACGACTGCTTTTTGCACACCTGCGAACCGTGCGACCTCCTCGACAAATTTGTCCAAATCCTTGTCGAGGCGCACGGTTGTCCGCGAATATGTCGAGAACTTGTCTCGCATATCCACCTCCTACATTCCATACTTACTGTGGCAGGGTGGCCCCGACTGCTGACGCAGCCAGGGCCACAGTCTGTTAGTGAGGGTCACGCTTCTCCGGTGTCGGCCCCCTGAATCTGCTGCGCATCTTCAGGCGTACTCGCCACCGTCAAAGACGGCCCTCCCTAACAGGCGGCCAGCAAGCCACTCGGGCACCTCCGGTGCCTCGTGGCGCTGGCGAGGGAGATTCTCTCCCTCGACCCTCTGGCCCTACGCTCACTGACCGTAGTAGTCAGTTTGCTCCGGGCCTGCGGGGGATTCCTCCAGCTCTGGGGAGCCTTCGGAATCTGCCTCAGAGGCTTCGTCAGCCTCTTCGTATTCCCCGCCGTGGGAGTCCTCAGAACCCTCCGACTCCTCCGACTCTGTAGAGTCATCGGAGCCTTCATCGGCTTCTTCGTCCTCCGACTCCTCCGGCTCGGTAGAGCCTTCGGAATCGACTTCGGAGCCTTTATCAGCTCCTTCGTCCTCCCCGCGATGAGCGCCCTCGTCCTCCTCGGACGCTTCGCGGGAGGGGGCCACCTGTGCGCCGCATTCCACGAGCAGTTCCCAGACAGAACGGTCGAGAAATGCGGCCCATTTGCTCGACGGTTCATAAACGCAGGCGGCGAGAACTTTGCCTAACCTACGCTCAATTTCCTCGAACTCCGCAGCCAATTCGGCTTCCTCTCGCTTCTGCTTCTCCAGGCGAGCTTCAAACTTTTTTATCGCAGAAGCGGTCTGAGACTTCGTAATCATAGTTCTGGTTCCCATCCTTTATCTGTGTCGTTTTCTTCTGGTTCATTCTGGAAAAGAGGGGCAAATCGCGGGTCTTTAACCGTGACGTTACGGGGCTTGCGCTCGGGCTGGCCCGGGGGATTGCCGTTGGGCTTGCCCTGCATTTTCCTGTCGCGTTCGTCAAGCTCTCGTGACAGCTGGTCTATTTCGGCATCGACCTTTTTCCTCTCCTCCCTAAGCTGCTCCAGGGACACGCCCTCTGCGGGAGCGTGTTGGGCAAGATCCTCGAGAATCTCCTGGACGCGATTAGAACGACGAATGATGTCGGCGCAGTCTAGGCCGACTAAACCTGCGATAAGACCTTTTGCAGATTCCTCGGCTTCGTAGCGTTCCTTCGACCCGCCGCGAGGTGTCCGGGGTGGCTGCGGTGATTGTGGCTCCATGGCCAACTCCTTTCTTTAGGTTGCGGTATTTCGGTGCCATCGGGCACTTGGGTTAAGCGCCCGATGGTTCAAGGCTTCCCCGGGGTACTGTGTTTCCTGCGTTGTTAACGTCTCTGTGACGATAAAAGTGCCTAGGGGAGGGCTGCGAGAGAGCTGCATGCAAACCGCCTACTTACACTCAGACCAGTTGTCGCCAGGGCCAGCTGAATCCGAGAGCACAGGGACAGAGACCCCACCAGAGGAAGGCAGCTCGACAGCCTTAAAGGCGGCTACCACACACTCCTTAATCCCCTCAGCACGCTCGCGTGGCACCGAGAGAATAATCTCGTCATGGACGAAAATGCGTACCATCTCCAGGACTTCCCTCGGGAGATTGAGAACGCCCTCCAGGAATACGTCTCGGGCCGTGCCTTGACCGTATGCAGCCGGTGCTTGGGTATAAGCCCTATCTCGTGCGACAGCTACACGGCGACCGAAGCCGGTGGAAACCCAGCCACGAGTCTCGGCGCTTTTACGCAGAGACTCTTTGAAGGACTCCAGCTCCGGGAACTCACGATGCAGGCGATCAAGCTGAGACCGAGCCTCAACAACAGAGATGCCAGCATGGTCGGCAAACGACTTTGGCCCCATGCCGTAGTTTGCCGCATGGCCGAGAGCTTTAGCCTCAGACCTGCGGGACTTATCGCCAAATACACGGACAGCCATCTCTGTATGTGCGTCACGACCAAGCGCGAATAGCTCTGAGTAGCGCTCGTCACCGCTGCCAGCAGCCATGCACCTAGCATCAATCTGGCTCAAATCCACGCTGATAAGAACCTCGTCAGCACTATCCGAGAGGATCATCTCGCGTTGACGGATAAGCCTTTTATCACGAGAACCGAAAACCGTCATACCTGGATCTTTGGTGCTCAAGCGTCCAGTGTTCTGACTGGACTTAATAGACGGGTACACACGGTCACCGTGCAGATACTTTTTAATCGTCGCAGCAGGCGTCGAGGCTTGCAGCAGTGTTTGCATCCTGGTCGCCAGCTCGACTACCTCGGGGGTGCCTGCATGTTGCTTAGCAAGCTCCTGCATCGCCTTACCGCTAATCGAGATTCCACCTTTCTTTGTACGCGGCACTTCGGCACCGAATCGGCCAAAGTAGTCTGCAATAGCCTGCTTGCCATCTACCGAAGCCCATGGCGACGTACCTTCGTCGGGCATACCGACAGTGTCTACTAGCCACTGTCGGATATTGCTTTTCGTCTGTTCTTCCTCCGCGAAAAAAGCCTCGACCTTACCGGTGTCTACACGGATACCTTTCGCTTCCACGACGGATAGAGCGTACGTCTTTTCGTGCTCACGCTGGAGATATTCCTCGCTCACTGCGTCGATGGTCTCAGGCAGAAGCTTGCTGTATACGGCAGTGTTCGCCCGCACGTCCTGGAGCGCGTACTTGACATAGTCAGGGTGATCGGTGGGTATCTTGTCGAAGCCACCAAACTGCTCCGCCTGCGCGTCAAGTACTGTTTTCCCATCTTTGAGCAACTTTCCACCAACGCTGTAACGCGACGCGACAGCATTGAGGTCGTACTTTAAGTTCTTAGCACCACCTGCAGCCAGCCGCGCCATGACGAGAGTGTCATGCACACGGTTAGACTTCACCAGAGCCTCAACATCGAGACCATAAAGACGCTGTAGCGCAGCCAGGTCGTATTGGACGATGTTGTGGCCTACGACCACGCCTGCACGCTCGATTAGAGGTAGCAGCTCACCTGCAATATCGGTTGTAGCTACAGGTTCTGCACCATTGATGGAGTAAGTAGCCAGCCGGACAAAGCCAGGGTCATCCGTCACGTGCAGGTCATCGGCACTGCCGGTCTCCAAGTCGAATACCAGCGTGTCAACACTATCTGTATCCGAAGGCTCAGGTGTTGCAGGCGTAGAAGGCTCTGGCGGCACACTGTTATCGGGACCAGCACCAGGGCCGGGGCCACCACCCCAGTCATCCTCGCACACCACATGAAAAAGCTTCGTGTGGTGCTTTACACCAGCGCTTTCAAGACAGTATCCACCAATCCACGCGCCTTGCAGACGGGAGTAGACACGCCCGAGGCGGCGTGCTGAGACCTCGTCCAAAGAAACCAGACCCTCAGGCAGAGGGACATAGTCGCGGGAGTCAGCGATCTTGCATTCTGCGTCGAAGGCGCGAAAATCGTCGCCCTCCATTGCTTCATAGAGCCACGCTAGGTGCTCAGCGTTTTCCTGCTCAGAAGCGTTATACCGTGCTCGGATCTCCTCCAAGTCTGTCGTGAGATCGGCATACCCGACGTGCTCCAAGGTGCCACCGACCACGTGATACCAGCCCTCGAAAGAGCCGAACGGGCCGGCCACATTAGGCGATGGCCTGCCAGCCACAGCCCATGCACGGATTAGTGTCAGTGCCGCTGCCAGCAGTTCACGCCGGTGAGCACGCACATATCGGCGCAGGTGAGGATGCCGGAAACCGCTGCGAGATTCAGGCCTGGAGCACTTCGGGTCGAGAAGAATAGGAACGACACGGCGGGCCAGGTCGCCGTCAACAGCGATATTATTTCCGGCTGCGTACACGCACAGGTTGTTTTGTACCGAAATCATGCGCGACTCACCAAGGATGCGGTCGGTATAAGACTCGGCTGTCAGCAGGGCAGATAGAGCTTTACTATCCACACCGACGCTACATTCGTCGAGGAAAAGTGTTGCAGCACCAGCAAAAAGCTTCGACGCAATTACCTTCCGCATCTCTGTCTCAGTACCAGGCAAGTCCTGCACCGCAGCAGTCTCGCCTGTTGCGATCAGATGGAAAACATCTGTGAGCAGACCTTTTCCAGAGGATCGGCGCACGGCAGAAATCACGTGCATGGGTGCTGTAGTAAGCATCGGGCGCGCCAAGGGAGTTAGCAGAGCACCGAGAGCACGGGTGCGATCAGCAGGAGTTACCCACGGAAAATCGTAGAGAACATTCTCAAGCAGCACCTTTGCATTCTCCACGTCCTGATCACTTGGTTTATCTGGCACAGAGATACCGGTAAGGGAATCGTCGAGGTCTACATAGACACCCGTGCCCTTGTGGTAACCCGAGCGCGTGATAATTTCGCCAGTCTCTGTAACCAGCGGCGACCGCGTCACGCTGTGCAGCGGCGGCAGACTATCGGTATAGAAAGGAGTGAAAATCACGTCGATATCTTTGTCCATCGGTGCCACGACAGTGGTGGAATCGTCAGTTTCACGCACCAAATCGAAAGCAGCAGCAGCCAGACGCCGCCCCGTTGCACGGTCTACCGGCACCAGGACAGCCTGGCCATCACGCCGAGAAATCATTACAGGACGAGAATCCTGGCGAAACAGTGTCACACCTGCATGTTTACTCTCAATTGCCTCCCAAGCTCGATCCCATAGCGTTTCAGGCGGCAAGTCGGTATGAAGCTTCGGACGCGAGTCGTTGCGAGTCTCGTCAGTGTTGCTGCGCTGCTTCTTGCTAGCACGCTTCGGCATCTTGCTGGCAGGCTTAGCCTGCGCCTGGCGAATCCACAGCTCAAGCATCTCCGAGCGCTCGCCATCGTCCACAGTGGCAAGGACATCATCTAACCCTTGCGACCCGTGGCCTGGCATACGCACGAAACGGACAGGGGATGCACCCCACGCCTTACAGTGTTCACCAAGGCCTTGCGCACCGTCGTAGACAGCACGGTTAGAGCCAGCATCAGCATCAGGGATGATGTAGACAGACTGCCCTTTAAGACGGGCAAAAGCAGGGTTAGGCCCGTCCTCGCCACCCATCCATGTCTGAATACCAGGGATGCAGTACACAGCAGTCGTGTCATCAGTCCAGGTCATCGCAGCAAGAGCCTGCTTCGTACCCTCGACCACCAGCACGCGACGTGTGGCACTCGTAATCGGTCGCCGCTCGATAAACGACGGCGAGATATTCGACCCTTCTTTCTTCGGGCAGATGTATTTACGGGGTCGCCCCTCCTCGTCCACCAAAGAACCAGGTTGTGGCTTTACTTGCCACGTCACACCGCGCCCGGCCTCAACCATTGGATAGACCAAAGCCGGAAGGGTGTCGTTTCTATCTGCAATCCAGCGCAACGGCTCAGGCAGCTCGTCACGGGTGGAGGCAGTATAGACACCAGTTGCAGCGATTGTTTCATCGCTAATAGCAGAGGCATGAAGCTCAGCTAGATGGTCTGAATTAAGGTCAATGTCTGGACTTATGACAGTCGAGGCAGTAGAATCAGAGTTGTTCAGATTATGAGAGGCGCTCTCCGGGGCGCTTTTCTTATGTGTCACGCCGCTGCACCCCCAGACAGAACAGTTGTAAGGCGGCAACGTTGCTCCTCACTTAAAGCAGGCGCAACAGCTACAATGGCATCGACGAAATCCTCGACAGTCGCCGGGCGGTGACATGCCGCTAAGTAAGCATCGAGATCGGCGCGGCTTACTCGGTACGTGCCGCCGATAAGATGTGCTCCCAGCTCGCCACGCTTAATCCTGTCGCGCAGAACGTCAGCGCTGCCGAGACCCATGTCGGTGAGGTCAGCGAGGGTATAAAACGAAAGACGGGGGTTGACCGCAGGAGCGGTAACAGAGGAAGACAAAGCGTACTCCAGACAGCATTAATCGCTATCCGGAGAGGGGTGCGTTCCCGGCTTATATCTGGGCGGTCTGAGAGCACCGTGCGCAGCTTCGCTTTACGGGAGCGCTAACTCCCTACCCAACCTCTGTCCCCAGCCTGGCTTGCCGTTCCAGGACTTACGCGGATGTATCTTTTATCGTCGGAGAAACGGCATGCTCGTGCCGTCGGGGCTACCCATTTTAAGCATTGTTCTCGGGGTTATCCCTGCCGACTCCCTCGCATAACGGAAAATCGACACTGATGACAAGTATAGGGAGCAACCCGCCAGCCGTCAAGAAAAAAGAGCACTTTTTCGGCACAGGTCGCCGCCGTTAGGTACGGGACATGTAGGGGTTGGCGCGGCCTAGGTACCGTCCGAGATTGCTCCGGTGCTATCAGTCTTACTGCGTGCTTTTTGGTGGGGGTTATGGGGCTTATGGGGCTTGGATTTCGGCCCTCTATGCAAAACATGAAAAAATGGAAGCTTAGGTACACAAAACCTTTTAAATTTTCCTATTTTCTAGCGCAGGGTTAAAAGTAGGCCCCCTAACCCCCACCTGCTGCTGTACCGTGCTGCTGTGCTGCCGTGCTGCTGTGTATGGAAATGCTATATAGTACCCACAACCCACATTCATTTAAGTCGGAGCTCCTACGCACCCTCGTCACCGCGCTTGCAGCTACCCATAGTCCGGACGAGCTGAACCTCGTACTGGTGGATTTCAAAGGCGGCGCTACTTTCTTAGGATGTGACCACCTGCCGCATACCTCTGCAGTGATTACTAACTTGGAAGAGGAATCTACGCTGGTAGAGCGCATGTACGATGCCATCTCCGGCGAGATGAACCGCCGCCAAGAGTTGTTGCGCACCGCCGGAAACTTCGCCAACGTCAGCGAGTACAACGCTTCCGCCGCTGCAGTACGCGAGCACGGGCCACTGCCCGCCTTGGTCATTGTTGTTGACGAGTTCTCGGAGCTTTTGGGCCAGCACCCTGATTTTGCGGAACTTTTCGTTGCCGTTGGCCGCTTGGGGCGCAGTCTCCACGTGCACCTGCTTTTAGCCTCTCAAAGACTTGAAGAAGGCCGGTTGCGGGGGCTGGATTCCCACCTGTCCTACCGAATCGGGCTAAAAACCTTCTCTTCGGCGGAATCCCGTCAAGTATTGGGCGTGGCCGATGCCTACCATTTGCCCGGCCAACCCGGCGCGGGCTACCTCAAGTCTGATGCCGAGGCGTTGATTCGTTTCCAAGCCTCCTATGTTTCTGGGCCCGTGCCGCGCCGGGCGATAGCTGAAGCTCATGGGGACGGACCCGCCGTAGCCCGCGGCCGCGTGCAGTTCTTTCGAGGTTGGGCAGAGGAGGAAGAAAGCACTAGCCCTGTGGTTGTTCTCGATGACACCACCACTGTGCTTAGCGAGGTCGTGCGTGCCGCGGCAGAAGAAGCCCGATTGCGTGATCAATCGGCGCACCGTATCTGGCTGCCGCCGCTACCACCGGTCATTGAGCTATCTGCATTACCCGGACTGTCTAGCGGAGCGGACGTGGGCGCCTCGTCGTTTGTTGCAGGTAACGGGACGCTGCTGGCTCCCGTCGGCATTATCGATAGGCCGTATTATCAACGTCAAGATGAACTGATAATTGATTTCCACCAGCACGGCGGGCACATGGCCCTATGCGGCGGCCCGCAGTCAGGAAAATCAAGTGCGCTGCGCACCATCGTCTCGGCTCTGGCGCTACGGCATAGCCCCAAGGCGGCACGCTTCTACGTCATCGATTTGGGTGGCGGTCAGCTAGCGTCTTTGGAGAGACTTCCCCACGTTGCCGGAGTTGCTGGACGAGATGAAGGGGAAAAGGTGCGGCGAATCGTGGACGAAGTAGCCGGCTTTATTCGCCGCCCGGAACAGTGCGCAACCTTCCTCGTTATCGATGGCTGGCACCACATTGGCACCTCCAATGCAGAGTTTGAAGACATAGCGGAGAAAGTTACAGAGATCGTCGCCGATGGCGCCTCTGCCCACGTACATGTCATCATTGCCACCTCGCGGTGGACCACGATGCGCCCCGCCATTCGCGATCTCATAGCCAACCGACTTGAGCTGCGTCTTGGTGAGTCCTTGGATTCGCTAATTGACCGCAAGTTGCAGCAGAAGCTACCCAGCGCGCCGGGCCGCGGGCTTACCTTGGCCGGAGAGAATATGCTTTTGGCTCGCACATCAAACCAGGACATCGCCCACATTTGCCGCGTTCATGCCGCAGCCGATCCAGTTCCGCAACTCAAGATGCTGCCCGCGGTACTCACCCCGTCTGCCCTTGCTACTCAAGGGAACGTTCCCGACGGCGAGATCGCCTGGGGTATCGGCGGACGGGATCTCGATCCGCTGACGTGGAATCCATCGCGCGAGCCGCATCTAGTGGCCATAGGAGCGCAGGGTTGCGGCAAGTCCACCTTCTTGGCGCAGATAATGCGCGGCATCTGCGCCTTCGCGCGGGAAGACGCTCGCCTTGTGGTCATCGACCAGCGGCGGGCTCACTTAGGAACCTTGAACCAAGACATGGTTGCCGCTTATGCCGCAACGCAGACAAGTGCACAAGAGACCATTCTCGATACTGTCCGGACACTGGAATCCCGCCTGCCGGGCCCGGATATTACCCCAGCGCAGCTCGCCGCACGAGACTGGTGGGAGGGCCCAGATATCTACTTAGTCATCGACGATGCGGACCTGCTGAGCGATATTGCCCTTTCACCGCTCCTGGAGCTACTCCCGCACGCCCGCGACATTGGCTTGCATCTCATCGTCGCTCGCAAGTCTGGTGGCATTGGCCGCGCCCTTTTCGGCCAATTCTTCTCTGCAGTGCGCGATCTTCAACCAGCGTTGCTGCTTTTCGACGCCGACCGGGACGAAGGCACCATCTTTGGCCTTAAACCCAGCCAACAACCACCCGGTCGCGGTCAGTGGAGCATCCGCGGTGAAAACCTTGGCGTCGCCCAAGTGGTGTACCCAGAAGGAGAGAAGTAAATGACCACCAACCTCAGCGCGAATTCGCACACCGACGCCCCAATCACTGACGGTGGGGAGACTAACGCCGTACCAATTACCGTCACGATCCTGGACGCGGTCACCATTTTTGAAGGGCCTGATTCGGTATACCGCTACGACCTGCCGGGTACCGGCATCGTGGAAGGTTGGGCTTTGGGCCAGGTCATGGATCAGATTTCAAAGTTGGCCGGACCGTCCTGGCCCGACGTGGAAGCTTGCGTGGTGGCAGACTCGTCCGGCACGGACATTGCGCAGGAAGCCACCACCATCGTCAGCCGGCAATTGGAAGTCACCGGGGTGCGGCTCATTGACCCAGAACCAGCTATCTCCTCGTTAGCTACGTCAACCTCATTTGGAACTCCTACTCATCCGGCTACGGAGATTGCGGAACCAGCTTCTCCCACCAGAGTGATGGAAGCGCCAGCCTATGATGAGCCAGTAACACCAAGCTGGTCCGACCGGCTGCGCGGTTGGCTCGGGGCTATTGATATCTTCCACCTCGCAATTGCAGTGGTCATTATTGCCGTTGCCGGAGCTTCCTGGTGGGCTATCGGCGCACGAGATTCAGCAGACAGTGATGCCGCCTCAGGTGATTCCCGCCCACAACCACGCGCTGCAGAGCCGAGCCGCGATACCGCGGTGGAATCCGTACCCAACTCGCCAGAGTCTGGTGCCACGGGTGCTGCAGAACCGGGTGGTGATGAATTACATCCGGGAGAAAAGCGCTTAGATATTGAGGGAATGTCTGTGGTCGTTCCCACCGGGTTTCATACCAAGGTAGAAGATGGGTTGGTTACCGCCACCGGGGAGGATCCGAACCTGCGTATCCTATTGGCGGCGGATGAAATGTTTAACGTTCCGGCGGATGCACTTTTTAAAGAAATCCGCGCGCAGGTCGACGAAGACCCGGCGCTACGCGATGCTACCGATAAGGCCGGGCGCCTGAGCTATACCGAAGACCCAGGGGACGGCTCTTTGGTGGAGTGGACTACCTGGGAAGACCGTGGGCATCAGATGTCTGTGGGGTGCCATACCCGCCACAATTCCAATGCTGTCCAAAAGGCAGCCTGCCGCATGGCTACGGAAAGCCTGGTCAAAAAATAGTCTTAAAAACTTTGTCCCAGACGGGAACCGTTTGGCAGAAAGTTCAGTCCAATAAAGGTGAGAAAGCACAGATGCTTTTTCGGGGGAATATACACAATCTCATCCGCCCTAAGGAGGGGCGCACTCTTATGTCTCAGACTTTCAAGACACAAGCCGATGTCATGGTTGCCACCGCCGGCAAAGTCGATAACACCAATGATGAAGTCCAAGGCGAGCTCACCCGCCTGCAGGGAGTCGTCGACTCTGTGCGCGGAAGCTGGGTAGGCCAAGCCCAGGTCTCATTCGATGACCTGATGCAGCGCTACAACACCTCTGCACAACAGCTGCGCGAGGCATTGGCCTCTATCTCTGACAATATCCGCAGCAACGCCCACAACTTCGACAACGTGGAAGCAGAAAACGCCCAGGCATTCTCCAATGTTGGTGGCGGCCTCGCCCTCTAAACCGCACTGCACAGTTCTCTAGTCCACTGACCAAAACCTATAGATTCACAGAAGGGAATCCACCACCACATGTCCGAGATCAAGTACGAATTCGGTGCCATTTCTTCCGCCGCAGCTGATATCAACGCCACCTCAGGTCGCATCAACAGCACCTTGGCAGACCTGAAGGCGCGGCTGCAGCCGATGGTGAGCACTTGGGAGGGCGAGTCCGCAGTGGCTTATAACCAGGCACAGGCCAAGTGGGACAAGGCATCTCAGGAACTCAATACCGTGCTCGCGACCATCTCCAAGACCGTCTCTCAGGGCAATGATGCAATGAGTGACGTTAATCGTCGCGCCGCCGCAAGCTGGGGTTAGATCCGCGCCTCGCCTGCACTGTTTCAGGCTGTCTTGGCCGAGCTTGCGGTGCCACTGACCACACCCGAGTGGCAGGAGGCGGACGCAGCCGCAGTCTTGGCAAAAGATTGCAGCGTGAGCACTTTTTGACCAATACCTCTTTTCCTCTCTTCCACCTTTTCAAGTCGTACCTTTCTAGTCCACACCCACGAGCCGGTACCTTCCGTTTGAGCCGCGGAAGGTACCGGTTTCGGCGTTTTGGTTTTCGAGCAGGTGAGCAAGTAGGGTAGGAGACCTATGTGTTCGCTCGTCGGTTAGCAGCTGGCGAAGCGCTCCCTGCAGGTCTCCACCGGCCGCTGTACGGGAGTGGATGGATGCTTAGCGCTGGCCGGCAGTTCCGAGACAGACTTTCAAGGAGTCAAATTGTCTACTTTCCACCCAAAGAGCGGTGACATCACCCGCAAGTGGTACGTCATCGACGCTACTGATGTGGTGCTGGGCAAGCTCGCTTCCACCGTTGCAGACCTGCTGCGCGGCAAGCACAAGCCACAGTTTGCACCGAACGTTGACGCTGGTGACCACGTCATCATCCTCAACGCTGACAAGATCCACGTTTCTTCCGTTAAGCGCGGCCGCGAGATGCGCTACCGTCACTCCGGCTACCCGGGCGGCCTGAAGTCCATGACCCTGGGTCAGTCTTTGGACGCCAACCCGGTTCGCGTTATCGAAGAAGCCGTTGCCGGCATGATGCCGCACAACAAGCTCTCCCGCGCTTCCATCAAGAAGCTGCACGTCTTCGCAGGCGAAGAGCACCCGTACGCCGGCCAGAAGCCGGAAACCTTCGAGTTTAAGCAGGTGGCACAGTAATGTCTGAGCAGAACATCGACAACAACGTAGCCGACGCTGCTGACATCGCTGCAGCAAGCGCCGCTACCGAAGAGTTCACCAACACCATCGGTGATTCCATCGCACCGGCCGAGACCGAAGAGGTTGAGGCTGCCGCTCCGGTACACGAGGGCCCGATCCAGACCGTCGGACGCCGTAAGCGCGCCGTCGCTCGTGTTCGCCTTGTTGCTGGCTCCGGCCAGATCGTGGTTAACGGCCGCGAGTTCGGCGAGTACTTCCCGAACAAGCTGCACCAGCAGGACATCCTGTTGCCGCTTACCCTGCTGGAGCGCGAGAACCAGTTCGACCTCAAGGTCACCGTCAACGGCGGCGGCCCAACCGGTCAGGCTGGCGCCCTGCGTCTGGCTATCGCTCGTGCACTGAACATCTACAACCCAGGTGACCGCACCGCCCTCAAGAAGGCTGGTCTGCTCACCCGAGATGCTCGTGCAGTTGAGCGTAAGAAGGCTGGTCTGCACAAGGCACGTCGCGCACCGCAGTACTCCAAGCGTTAATCTCGCTTCTACTGCGCGCGCAAGCGCTACGAAAGCCGCTGCTTCCTTTTGGAGGCGGCGGCTTTTGTCATTTCGAGTTTCAGTCGTGTTGCTTCTTGGGGCCCTAGGAGGAAGGTCTAGGTAGGAATAACAGAGCCCGTCTGCCACCGCGGACGTTATGGGAATCGGGGTGGGCCAGACGGGCTTAGCGGTGAAAGTGAAAGTGAAAGTGGATGAGACTATTCCTCGTGTGCCGAATCCTTTTGATGCTTCTCTTCGAATTCTTCGAGCTCAGCTCGTTGCCGATCCCGCACGGATGCTTGGTCTGCTAGGTACTCGTCCGTTGCGGATTCGGTGTACCATTCGTGGAGGTACGGATCATCGCTTTCGATCTTTGCTCCGGCGCCTTGGCTTTCGGGAACGGCAGACGAGCCGAAAATGAAGTCACCGTTATGCTCTTGCAGACCGTGCTGGACGCCTCGGGCGATGGCGGCAGTGGCGTAATTCCTCCGTAGCATTAGCGGATCTCGTGCTAGATCTTTGCCCCACGCGACCATCACGCCGATGAGGATAAAGGCAAAGGGCAAAGAGCAAGACACCATGATTGACTGCAGACCACTTAGAGCATCTTGGCCAGCGATGAGAAGAAGCGCCAAGGAGATCCCGCCCAGGGCAGCTCCCCAAATGATGGAGATTGGTGTTGCAGGCACGGGGCGGCCGGATTGGGACATCGAGCCCATCACATTGGTGGCGGAATCGGCGGCAGTATTAAAGAATACGACCACTGCTACGAGAACGGCGATTGTACTGATGCTAGAAAGCGGCAGCGTTTTCATGACGTCGAACATGACGTTTTCACCGGAATCTTTGATTTCGATGCCGTGTCCGTCGAGGTGAGTTTTGATAGCTGTGGCCCCAAAAATCACGTACCAGAGCAGCGACAGCGACGTTGGCACGAGCATGATGACCAGTACAAATTCGCGGATAGAGCGGCCGCGCGAGATTTTTGCAATGAACATACCGACGAAGGGCGACCAAGAAATCCACCATGCCCAGTAGAGCATTGTCCAAGCGGTAACAAATTCTTTTTCTGTCTCACCTTGCGAGGGAGCAACGGACATCATGTCAGCGAAGTTGTTGAAAAACTGCAACAGTGACGCTGGAATCAGATCGAGAATATACATCGTCGGTCCCGTAATTAGGACGAATATGCCCAAGCCGATAACGAGGCCCATGTTGATATTCGACAGAATGCGAATACCTCGTTTGATGCCGGACATCGCCGAAATGATGAAGATGACGGTGAGTATGGAAATGATCACAACGATTATTCCGTCGCCTTCCAAAGGCTTTCCGGTGACAATCGATGTTCCAGTACGGATCTGTAGCGCGCCAATTCCTAGCGAGGTCGCTGTACCAAAAAGCGTGACCAGGACAGAAAAGATGTCGACGATCTTTCCTATGACGCGGTTATTGGAGTTGGTTGCGATGGGCTCGAAAAGGGAGGAAATGAGCGGTAGACGCCCGCGACGGTAGGCAGCATAAGCGAGGGACCCGCCGACTAGCGCATACACCATCCACGGCAATGTAGCTTGGTGGAGAATAGCTTGCGAGAAGGCTGGCAGGACTGCTGCCTCGCTGGCTGGTTCCACATCGGAGAGATACGGCGGTGGGGTCAAGAAATGGGATAGCGGCTCCATTGGGCCGTAAAAGACCAGCCCGATTCCCAATCCTGCGGCGAATAGCATTGCGATCCACGAGGAACGGGAGAAGTCAGGTTCCGAATCATCAGAACCTAATTTGATCTTTCCTGTGGGAGCGATTGCAATGGACAGTAGAAAAATCGTAGTCGCGATCATGACAATCGTGAAAAGCCAGCCGAAGTGTTGGACCACCCATGCCTGCAGGTTGGTTCCCGTGCTGGCCAGGTTTTCTGGTGCCACGATCGCCCACACGATGATCGCGATGGTCGCGGCAAGTGCTACTGCGAAGACAGTTTTATTCGTCTTGAAATTGGCACGCGTATCTTCAACGCTGACGCCGGGAATGAGCGCAGGATGGATAGAGCGCTCGCCCGAAGCCGCCTTGGCTATAGCCGATCGTGCCTTCTGCGAAGCAGAATCAAGTGAGTCATCACCTATTGAGCGAGATCTCGTCATGAGAAGTTCCTCTCTAAAGGGTAAGAGCGAAATGTCACTTACTAGATAGTTACATACTTCATCCGAAATGGAACACTTAATTATGTCTTCGGGGTTAACAAGGAAGGACTGGTTGGGGGTTAAACCTGCCTAGGGCCGCCCCAACATGCAATCGCTGGGCACAGGCGTGCATAATTGACTGCATGACTCGACTTTTTGGAACCGATGGCGTTCGCGGCCTCGCGAACAAGAAGCTGACTCCGATTCTGGCCTTGCAACTAGGCCAGGCCGCTGCGGAGGTATTCACCGCCCAGCGGGAATCCTATGAGCGTCGGCCGTTGGCCATTATTGGTCGCGACCCGCGCGTTTCCGGCGAGATGCTGGATGCGGCGATTGCCTCCGGTTTGGCCTCCCGCGGCGTTGACGTGGTGCGCGTGGGCGTGTTGCCGACCCCGGCGATTGCCTACCTGACGGATGATTATGGCGCGGATCTCGGCGTAATGATTTCTGCCTCCCACAACCCTATGCCGGATAACGGCATTAAGTTCTTCTCCGCCGGCGGCAAGAAGCTACCGGACGAAATAGAAGACAAGATTCAGGCCACTATGGAAAACCTCACTGAAGACGGCCCGACTGGCACCAAGTTGGGGCGCATCATTTCGGAGGCGCCAGACGGACGCGAGCGCTACCTCAACCATTTAAAGGAAGTGGTCTCCACGGATTTGAGCGGCATCAAGGTGGTCGTAGATACCGCCAATGGTGCGGCCTCCAAGGTTGCTCCCATCGCCTATGAGGCGGCCGGGGCTGAGGTTATTGCTATCCACAATGAGCCGAACGCCTTTAATATCAATGAGGACTGCGGTTCGACGCATATTGAAAAGGCACAGGCGGCCGTCGTCGAGCATGGCGCCGATTTGGGCCTGGCCCACGATGGTGACGCCGACCGTTGCTTGGCTGTGGACGCCGAGGGCAATGTGATTGACGGCGACCAGATTATGGCGCTGTTGGCCGTGGGCATGAAGGATGATAATGACCTGCGCTATAACACCTTGGTAGCAACCGTGATGTCCAACCTAGGCCTGAAGCTGGCGATGCAGGAACAAGGCATCGAGGTGCGTCACACCGCAGTAGGCGACCGCTATGTTCTAGAAGAGCTCAACCGCGGCGATTTCTCCTTGGGTGGCGAGCAGTCCGGCCACGTGGTGTTGACGGATGATTGCACGACCGGCGACGGCACCCTTACCGGCCTGTCTATCATGGCGCGCATGGCCAAGTCCGGGAAGTCCCTAAAGGAATTAGCATCGGTAATGACCGTGCTACCGCAGGTGCTCATCAACGTGCCGGTTTCTGATAAGGGCGTCATCATGGATGCCCCCGAAGTACAAGAAGCCATCGCTCAGGCCGAGGAAGAACTCGGCGAGACCGGCCGCGTCCTGCTGCGACCTTCCGGCACCGAGGAAGTTTTCCGCGTCATGGTAGAGGCTGCGGACAAGGAGCAGGCCCGCAAGGTTGCAGGGAGGCTTTCCGCCATCGTTTCTTCGGTCTAGAGTCACCGCTTAGTGTGGAAGATTTTTATAATCCGAGGGAACCATTTGGCGCAATCCCCAGTCCAATGAAGGTGAGAACTTTTACCGCATATGGATTTGGGGGAATACACAAGTGTCTGAGGTTTTTCTTCGCCCCTTGGAGGCGATGTCCGCACTACGGCAGGTCGTAGCCGATAACGACGAGCAACGCGATGCCCACCGGGCCGAGGTACCGGATTTTCCGGTGGCCGCGGCTGGACGCAATTTTGGCGGCCACGGTGAGCGCATTCGTGATGTCTTGGCGCGCATCCATGAGCGCGGCGGGCAGAGGTTGGATAATTTATCCGCCACCGCCCACGCCGCTCATGAACAGGTGCGCGCCTTCGCCGATTTTGATGAGTCCTTTGGCAGCTCCTTTGCACGCGGTAGGGAGGCTGGCAGCAAGTGAGTACGCTGACAAAATCCCTGTTGGGGGACTACTCTAACGCTATTTCTCAATTCCAATTCGCCTGCCTGGGCAGCTACTCGGGCCCCAGCATGCCGATGAATCTACTAGGAGAGTTAGTCGGTGCGGTTGATGGCATTGCGCCCGAAAATTTGGTGAAAAATACCGTTGCGGCCGTGGGCGGCAATCGCCCGAAGGGAGGCGGTGCTGAACTAGCGGGCTATTTGCAGCAGGATGATTCCGAGGTTGCTCAGGGCGCCATGCGTGAGCACCTGTGCGGCGTGCAGGAAGACTTCGACATTGACCGCCAAGATGCCGCACATCTGACTAGCTCGGCGGAGCAGTGCTCAGGCGCTATTGCTGACGTCGTTGATGTCTCTGACACGGCCCTTACCGAGCTCGTCTCTGCGGTCATCCCACTGTTAAATATTTTGTCCATGGTCGCCACCAAACACCCTTTAGCCAGGTTCATCATCCCGATTCTTTCCACGATCGGGGGGCAAATTATTGAGGAGACAAATCACAATATCGCCAGCACCTGCCGCGACCGCGATGATGCGATCGAATCCTGTTATAGCGAGTTCGAATCGCGCTGTGAGTGCGTCTGTGAGCGCCCGATGCCGGAAGAATGCCCGACGCCGGCTAAACCTGCAGATGAAGCCTGCCCGGCACCCGTAGAGAAGTGCCCAGACGCTCCACCTCCCACGAATCCGATGCCAAAGGATGAGTGCCCGCCATCGCGGCCCACCGAGCCTGCGCAAGTGGAGTGCCCACCTGTGCCCAAACCGATGCCGGAGCCTGATTCCAAGCCGGAATCACACCACGCCACCTCCGTTCCACCACAACCGACGCCTCTTTCACCAACGCCTACTCCACCTGAGGCATGCCCTGCACCGGAGCCTGCAGCCGAGACGGAAATGCACACGGAGACCTCATCAGAGCATGGTGCTGGGTGCCACTGCTGTGAGTGCACCGAGCAATCAAACACCGAGCGGCCAGTACAGTCGGAGCGCGAAGTAGAGACCACTAGGCCGGCGCAGGCGGAGATCATTCCGCCGCAGGAAGCACCGGAACAGCCGCAGCAGGTAGAAGAGCCGTGCCCGGAACCAGAATCTCATCCAGAGCCGAAGCCCAAGCCAGAAATGGAAACCGAACCCGCTTCTGAAACGGACACAAGCGAAGAACCACTGTGCCCAGAGAATACCGGGGAGAGTACTGAAGAATGTGTCACTACTACCCAGACCAGCTCAGAAGTCTGTGAGATCGAATCCTCCTGTAGCGGTAGCCTCGGCTTGGTCGGAGCCGGAATCGCATTGGTGGGCGTGGGCCTCATTGTGGAAGGCGCTGCACAGTGCTTGGAGAACATGTCCGAACTGGATTGTCCGGTGCAAGAACCCGAACCCGATCCCGTACCTGAGCCAGAACCTGATCCCTGCTCTGAGCCTAAGCCAGAGCCCGAACCGGAGCCTTGCCCTGAACCTGAACCGACTGGTGATGACGGAGTCATAACACCGCCCCCAGAGCTGTCTCAGGTAGAGGAGCCAACGCCGCCACCGGAAAAGGTGGCGCACCTCCAAGCCGCTGGTGCAGCGGAGACACCAGCCCCAGCACCGGCGCCTGAACAGGCACCTGCGCCAGCGCCTCAGCCGGGCCCAGAACCGGCTCCTGAGCCAGCACCAGCTCCCGACCCAGCACCTGCGCCGGCGCCAGCGCCCCAGCCAGAGGCAGGACCCGCGCCAGAAGAACCATCCATTAAGGCACGAAAGGCAGGGCAGTGGTAATGAATAATGATTTCGCAGAGTTTGCGCAGGGCTTTCGAGAAAGGACGGCTAAACGCTTGCTGGAATTTGAAAAAACGCTGGCGAAAGCGCAAGACGAGCTTGAAAAATCCGCGGATAAGGCCATGCAGGAGGCACGGAGGGAGAAGGGGCAAGTGGGGCGTCGACAAGCAGCGGCGCCCAGGCCCCGATATGGCGCTGCCCCGGCGCGTTCACGAAACGCGTCGGGGCAGGTGCAATCAGTGCTGCGGCGGGGCTAAAGCCTTAGGCGTCGCGGGTTACGCCGGCGCGCTCGGCCAGGTCTTCGCCTACCAGGCTTTCTACCTTCTTCGCGCTTGCCTCTGGATCTGCAAAGGCGGCGTAGGTGGAATCATCATTTAGGGTGGCCAGCAGGAAGCCGGTGAGCAAACCGCGGGTGATTTCGGTAGGGCCGGACTGGAAAGCAGCCGTTCCGATGGCCAACTTGCGCAGGCGATCCTCGGTAAAACCAGCCTGGCTGCCCTTGTCGATGGCGCGGAAGCACACCGGGCCACGCCAGTTATAGGCCAGCTTGGCGGGGTTGCCAGCATTGAAGATGTCTTCTTGGCCGGAACCGATGACTAGGCCCGGGGTGTCAATGCGGCGGGCAGCCTGCACCGCAGAGGGGGAGGTGACCGAGGGGTAAATAGCGGCGACGGCGGCGACTTTCTTATTGTCCAAGGCCCCAAGCACGGCGGTGCCACCGCCCATGCCGTGGCCAATCATGCCGAGCTTGCCCGGGGAGACCGTAATGTTTCCGGAGCCTAGCTTTACCCCGGCGGCAATCTGCAACGCGGATTCCATATCCGCAGCTAGGTTGCGGTGGTCGGGGAAGGGGCCGGTCTCAGAATCGGGGGCTACCACGACGATGCCCCAGCTAGCCAGGTGGCGCAGGGTGGCGTGGTAATCCTTAATTTTGTGCATCCAGTCATGGCCAAAAGCCACCGCGGGCAGGCTCTGGCCCTCCGCGGGGGTATAAACCTTGCCGGTGATTCCGGCATAGTCAAGGTCGCCAACCAAAACTCGGTTGCGGCCACGCTTCGACAACGTTGCTAGATGTTTTTTCAAATTCGCAGACACGCATTCCAGGATAGATGAAGATCACCCGCCAGGCGGGAAAGGGTGCGGGTTTATCTGAGAAAAATCTACGCAGTATCCGGCCGAGGAGCGGGTGTGGCGGCGAGCTTTCCTAAGCCCCTCCTAACTTGCGACGCTAAGCGCAGGGGAGTGCAATGTGTGAACAACTACGTACTCTTTTTCTGGGAAGGCAGGCTGCGGTACATGACTACCGGCGTCGTTGATGTGCAAGAACTTTCTACTCGCTATGGGATGGAGGTAAAGACCGAGGTCATTGACCGCGTGGCACATGCCTCCGATGCCTCGCACTACCTGTACACCCCCAAGGCAGTCATCGAGGCTCGCTCCGCCGAGCATGTGGCGGCCATCTTCCGTGCGGGCCGGCAGCAGAATGTTCCGGTAACTCTGCGCTCCGGTGGCACCTCTCTGGCAGGTCAGGCTTCCGGCGATGGATACCTGGTGGATGTGCGCAAGCACTTCCGCGGTATAGAAGTTCTTGATGAGGGCAAGCGCGTGTGCGTTCAGCCCGGCGCGACGGTGCGTCAGGTCAACGCCCGCCTAGGCCTGCGCAACCGCAAACTGGGGCCGGATCCGGCCAGCGAGTCTGCCTGCACCATCGGCGGCGTGGTGGCTAATAACTCCTCCGGCATGGCCTGCGGCACTGAGCTCAATACGTATAACACTCTGGAATCGCTGACCTTTGTGCTGCCTACCGGCACCGTAATTAACACCGCCGATCCGGATGCAGACCGGCAGTTCCAGGAGCAGGAACCGGAGCTGGTGGACACGCTTATCCGCCTGCAGCGCCGTGTGCGCGATAACCAGGAATCCGTGGATATTATCCGCCGTCACTTCCAGCTGAAAAACACGATGGGCTATGGTCTCAATTCCTTCCTCGACTTTGATAGCCCGGTCAAGCTTTTTGAGCACCTGCTTATCGGTTCGGAAGGAACCCTGGCCTTCATTGCGGAAGCGGTTTTCCGCACGGTGCCGATTTCTAAGCTGACCACCACCACGGTGGCCGTATTTGATGATCTCAGCGCTGCCACCAAGTCCCTGCCGGCACTTTTGGAGACCGGAGCGGCCACCCTGGAGCTGATGGACTCTGCCTCTATTCGCGTCGGTCAAGGCTTTGATAAGGTGCCGCAGGCCATTACCGGTTTCGATGTGGATAAGCAGGCCGCGTTGCTCATTGAGTATCACGCTGATGCCCAAGAGGAACTGCAGGAGAAAGAAAGCAAGGGATCGCAGCTCTTGCGCGAATTGCCGCTGCAGTCCCCGGCAGCCTTCTCGGCTGATGCCACAACGCGCACTACCGCTTGGAATTTCCGCAAGGGTCTGTACGCCCAGGTAGCAGAGGCGCGCCCGTCTGGCACGACGGCCCTTTTGGAAGACATCGTCGTGCCTGTCGGCGATCTGGCAGATACTTGTTCTTCGCTGCAGGAACTCTTTGCCCGCTATGGATATGATGATGCCGTCATTTTCGGCCACGCCAAGGACGGCAATATCCACTTCCTGCTTACGGACCGCTTTGAAGGCGATGATGCCATCGGTCGCTATAACGGTTTCAACGAGGGCATGGTGGACTTGGTCCTCTCGGCCGAGGGCAATCTCAAGGCGGAACACGGCACCGGCCGCGCCATGGCGCCGTATGTGCGCCGCCAGTACGGCGATGAGCTCTATGAGGTAATGCAGGAACTCAAGCGGGCCTGCGATCCCACCAACACGATGAACCCCGGCGTCATCTTGGACGATGACCCCGATGCACACATCAAAAACATCAAGCTCAATCCCACCGTGGAAGAGGAAGTAGACCGCTGCGTGGAGTGCGGCTACTGTGAGCCGGTCTGCCCGTCGCGCGACCTCACGCTTACCCCACGCCAACGCATTGTGGTGCGCCGCGCCCGCAAGCGCGCGGAAGAAGCTGGCGATAGCCAACTCGTCGCTGAGCTAGATCGGGCCTACGAGTACATGGGCGTCGAGACCTGCGCCGTGGATTCGATGTGCCGCACTGCTTGCCCAGTAGGCATCGATACCGGCAAGTTCATCAAGCGCTTGCGCCGCGAGGAAGCCCAGCCAGCGCAGCAAAAGCTGTGGGGTGCTGCCGCCAAGAACTGGCAGGTAGTCAGCCAAGGCGCCGGGGTAGCGCTTACCGGCGCGCACCTATTGCCCACCGAGCTAGTCAAAAAGGTTACCGATGTGGGCCGCAGTCTCATCGGTGCCGATAATCTCCCGCAGTACCAGCCAGAGTTGGGCAAGGGCGGCAAGTCCCGCGGCCGCTTGGCCGGCCGCGTAGGTGATCGCTATGCCCAGACCACCGGAATCTATCTGCCCGCCTGCGTGAACACCATGTTCGGCCCGCAAGGCGGCGGCAAGGGTGCTACCGATTCCTTTGTGGCACTCTTGGAGCGCGCCGGGGTCGCGCTGGAGGTTCCGCAGGGCATCGACAAGCTTTGCTGTGGTACACCATGGTCTTCCAAGGGCATGCAGGCCGGCCACGATGCAATGGAGCAGCGCGTGCGGGATATCGTCATGGACGCTACTGATGGTGCGCGCCTGCCGGTTATCGTGGACGCCAGCAGCTGCACCGCTGGCTTTAAAGATATGTTGGAGTCGGTGGGTATCACCGTTATTGACGCCATTAGCTTTACGGCCGATACCTTGCTGCCGCAGCTGGAAGTAAAGAATCCAGTGGCTTCCGTGACTGTGCACCCTACCTGCTCTGCTTTCCAACTGGGCATGATGGATGATGTAGAAAAGGTGGCCCGCGCCGCCGCGGCCGAGGTACACATTCCCACCGAGTGGAATTGCTGTGGCTATGCCGGCGACCGCGGCATGCTTCACCCGGAGCTTACCGCTGCCGCCACCCGCGCCGAAGCGGCACAGGTCAGGGCAATCGGAGCGCAGTATCACGCCTCGACCAACCGCACTTGCGAGCTTGGTCTCACCCGAGCCACCGGCGAGGATTACCACCACATTTTGGAGCTTTTGGAACAGGCATCGCGCTAGTTTTCCCAGCACAGTAGCGGGTGGGGTGCCGTGCCTTGCTTGCCGACGCCCCGCCCGCCTAGAGCTTTGCCCCTTGTGCTGTAAAATCAGCAACCATGTGTGGAATTGTTGGATATATTGGTCACGCTGGTGGTGGCCGTGATTACTTCGCCCTCGACGTAGTTCTAGAAGGGCTGCGCCGTTTGGAATACCGCGGTTATGACTCCGCTGGCGTAGCAATGTACGCCGATGGAGATATCAGCTGGCGCAAGAAGGCCGGTAAGGTCGCTGCGCTGGATGCTGAGATTGCAGCCCGCCCGTTGCCTGACTCCGTGCTGGGTATCGGCCATACCCGCTGGGCTACCCATGGTGGCCCCACCGACCTGAATGCGCACCCGCACGTGGTCGATGGCGGCAAGCTGGCAGTGGTACACAACGGCATCATCGAGAACTTTGCGGAGCTCAAGTCCGAGCTTTTGCACAAGGGCTATAACTTCGTTTCCGAGACCGATACCGAGGTCGCTGCCACCTTGCTGGGAGATGTCTTCCACAACGAGGCAGCCGGTGACCTGACCAAGGCTATGCAGCTAACCTGCGCTCGCCTGGAGGGCGCGTTTACCCTGCTAGCCATCCACGCCGAGCAGGCCGATCGCATTGTTGCCGCTCGCCGCGACTCCCCGCTGGTTATCGGCTTGGGCGAGGGCGAGAACTTCCTCGGCTCCGATGTATCCGGCTTTATTGATTACACCAAGTCTGCCGTGGAGATGGACAACGACCAGGTTGTGACCATCACCGCGGACGAAGTGGAAATTACCGATTATGAGGGCAACCCTGCACAGGGCAAGCCTTTTGAAATCAAGTGGGATGCCGCCGCTGCGGAAAAGGGCGGCTTTGATTCCTTCATGGAAAAGGAAATCCACGACCAGCCTTCCGCCGTGCGCGATACCCTGCTGGGCCGCTTCGATGAGCAAGGCCAACTGACCCTCGATGATCTGCGCATCGATGAGACCGTGCTGAAGTCCATCGACAAGATCATCGTCATTGCCTGCGGTACCGCCGCCTACGCCGGCCACGTGGCGCGCTACGCCATCGAGCACTGGTGCCGCATTCCTACCGAGGTCGAGCTCGCCCACGAGTTCCGCTACCGCGATCCGATCGTGAACGAGAAGACTCTCGTTGTTGCGCTGTCCCAGTCCGGCGAGACCATGGATACCTTGATGGCCGTGCGCCACGCCCGCCAGCAGGGCGCCAAGGTCATTGCCATCTGCAATACCCAGGGCTCGTCCATCCCGCGCGAATCCGATGCCGCGCTCTACACCCACGCCGGCCCGGAAATCGCCGTGGCCTCCACCAAGGCCTTCCTCGCGCAGATTACCGCCACCTACCTGCTTGGCCTCTATCTGGCTCAGCTGCGCGGCAATATGTTCGCCGATGAGATCCAGGGCGTTCTTGCTGAGCTGCGCCACATGCCGGATAAGGTCCAAAGCGTCATCGACGAGGAAGACCAGGTGGCCAACCTGGCCAATTCCATGAAGGACGCGGAATCCGTGCTCTTCTTGGGCCGCCACGTCGGCTTCCCGGTGGCTCTCGAGGGCGCGCTGAAGCTCAAGGAGATCGCTTATCTGCACGCCGAGGGCTTTGCCGCAGGTGAACTCAAGCACGGCCCAATTGCGCTTATTGAGGAGGGCCAGCCGGTCTTCGTTATCGTGCCATCCCCACGTGGCCGCGACTCCCTGCACTCCAAGGTCGTCTCCAATATTCAGGAGATCCGTGCCCGCGGTGCCATCACCATCGTGATCGCGGAAGAAGGCGATACCGCCGTGGAGGATTACGCAAACCACGTCATCCGCATCCCGAAGGCCCCGACCCTCATGCAGCCGCTGCTGGCTACCGTGCCACTGCAGATCTTCGCCGCCCACGTAGCCAAGTCCAAGGGCTACGACGTGGACCAGCCGCGCAACCTGGCCAAGTCCGTGACCGTGGAGTAATCCACTCCAAGCGTCCGCCGTTAGGCCCCCTTACCTGCCGCGTTTCTTGCGTGGTAGGAAAGGGGGCGTCCTTTTTGTTTGTACAAATCTGTGTAGGCACGTTGCTCGCTCACCGGCCGCTACCCGCCCGAATTCAGCAAAAGGGTGAGCAGTGGCACAATGGTGGACATGCTGAAAACCACCATTGATCTCTCCGCCATCGCGCACAACGTCCGCCTCATCAAAGAAAAGGTAGGGCCTGAGGTCAAGCTCATGTGCGTGGTCAAGGCCGATGCCTATGGCCACGGCGCGGCCAAAGTCGTGCCGGTAATGGCGCGTGCAGGCGCGGATAGCTTTGGCGTGGCCACTCTGCGGGAGGCGGTGGATTTGCGCCGCGCGGGTGTGGAGGCACCCATCGTGGCGTGGATTTGGCAGACGGACGAAATCCTCGAAGAGGCACTTGCCTGCGGCATTGAGGTAGCAGTTAACTCTCTTGAACAGGCACATAAGCTGGTTAAAGCCGATTTTCCTGCTGAGATATATGTCAAGGTAGAAACCGGCATGCACCGTTCCGGTGTGGATGAAGAGGATTGGGCGGACACTTTTAAGGTGCTGCGCGACGCCCCACAAATCAAGGTCCTCGGCCTTATGTCGCACTTTGCCTGTGCTGATGAGCCGGATAATCCACACAACGACGCCCAAGAGGAGGCGTTCCGCAAGGCCCTGCGGCTCGCGCGCGAGATTGGGCTGGAGTGCCCAGTCAATCACCTGGCCAATTCACCAGCTGTGCTGACGCGTCCTTCCTCCTATTTTGAGCAGGTACGTGTAGGCGCCGCCTGCTATGGTTTGGAGCCTATTGACGGCCGCGAGCATGGTCTGCACCCAGCCATGACTTGGTCCGGGCAGATTTTTAACGTAAAGCCGATTCAGCCAGGGGAAGGCACCTGTTATGGACTGACCTGGAAGGCGGATAAGCCGGGATTTTTGGCCACCGTGGATTGCGGATACGCCGATGGTCTACCGCGTGGTTATCAAGGCGACTTGCATGTAGGCATCGGCGGGCACCTGTATCCACAGGTAGGCCGAATCTGTATGGATCAGATTGTGGTGGACTTGGGCGACAACCCCCATGGCGTGGACACGGGTCAAGCTGCCGTGATTTTCGGCAACGGGGGAGTATCGGCTACGGATCTCGCCGCGGCGGCAGGAACCATCAACTACGAGGTGGTCTGCTTGCCCGATGGCCGCACCGAACGCGAATACATAGGAGAAGAAGATGCGCAGTAGCTTTCCGGAATCCGGCAGCCGTGACCTATCCACGGTGGAAGAAACCTATGCTTTCGGCGAAGAGCTGGGCGCGGCGCTCGAGGCTGGCGATGTGGTGATCCTGGATGGGCCATTGGGGGCTGGAAAGACGACGCTAACGCAGGGCGTCGCCAAGGGCATGCAGGTCAAGGGGCGGGTAACCTCGCCGACCTTCGTGATTGCCCGGGTGCACCGCTCAACCGTAGGTGGGCCGGACCTCGTTCACGTTGATGCCTACCGTTTGCTCGATGAAGGCGGCGCTAATTCCGGGGATCCGCTAGGGGAGCTCGATGCTTTGGACTTGGACACGGAGCTAGAAAACGCCGTGGTCATCGCCGAATGGGGCGGGGGACTGGTAGAGCAGATTGCGGAACGTTACCTGTTTATTAGCATCGACCGCGAGCCGGCGGAATATGCGGGCGCAGACGAGGATGTTCGCCGCTTCACATGGTCGTGGCGGGGAGGTCTATAACACATATGCCCACCTTAAGGGCGGATAAGTGATGAATATCCTAGGTGGAGAACTTGCTCCGAGTATAACCAGTACGTAATTCTATTGAGGTGTTGAATTTTCTCGCCTCTAGTCCTTTGCTATCTCTCTTCGTCATCATGGCGGTGGGTCTAGCGATTGGCAAGATCAAGATCTTCGGCATCTCCCTCGGTGCCGCGGCTGCGATGTTCGTAGCTTTGGGTCTATCTACCGCTAATCCTGATATCCAAATCCCGCCTTTGGTCTATCAATTTGGCCTGGCGATTTTCGTTTATGCCATTGGCCTAAGCTTTGGGCCTTCCTTCGTCCGCGAGTTTAAGACCCGTGGCTGGAAGCTCACGGTATTCATGCTGGGAATGCTGGTTATCCTGGTCGCCGTAGGCTTTGGCCTCATCCGCGCCTTTGGCCTGAGCGTGCCAGAAGCTACCGGTATGTTCGCTGGTTCGCTTTCCTCCACACCGGGTATGGCCGCCGTGGTGGAAATGGTGGGCGATTCCACCCCGGTTGTCGGTTACTCCCTGGCCTACCCGGGTGCGGTTATCGGCGCGATTCTGGTCGCAGCTATCGGCGCCAAGGTGGTTAAGGTCAACCATGAGGAAGATGCCCGCGCGGAGGGCATGATTCCCGCCGAGCTCGTGGCCAAGGGCGTGCGCTTGACCAAGAACTTTAATGATACCGCTGGTCATATCTACCGTGTAACCGGCCAGACTGTCGTTGCTACTCGTATCGTTTCTGACGAAGAGCGTCACCGCCTCGCCGTCCCAGAAATGCCGCTATGCGAGGGCGAAGCATACCTCCTCAATGGCTCCGAAGAGGCCGTCGATAAGGCCATTGAGATTTTGGGTGAAGAATACCCGGTGGAGCTGACCGAGGAAGCCGGTCTAAAGTACGCCCGCGTTACCGTGTCTAACCCGGACATTGCAGGTAAGTCGCTTCGCGAGATCAAGGCCCTAGACAACGGCTTTATCATCGCTCGTATTCGTAAGGGCGATAAGGACCTCGTCCCGCATCCAGATACGGTGCTTAACTATTCGGATCGTGTTCGCGTAGTAACCAGCCCGAGCCGCTTGTCTTATGTACGCAAGTATCTCGGTGACTCTGAAGCTGCTTTGGGTAACGCGGACCTGCTGTCCATGGCTATCGGCCTGACGCTGGGCATGTTGCTTGGCCTCATTCCGATTCCGATGCCAGGCGGTTCCACCTTGCAGCTAGGCTTCGGTGGCGGCCCCGTGGTCGTCGGCTTGCTGCTGGGCTACCTCAACCGGACAGGTCCGCTTAACTGGCAGATGCCATTCCATACGCGCGAAACCATTTCTAATATGGGACTGACCCTCTTCCTCGCTGGCGTGGGTACTTCGGCCGGCGCTTCCTTCCGCGATGCCCTAACGGATCCGTCCTCCCTGACCATTATGGGCGTGGGTCTCATTATCACCTTGACCTCCGCTATCCTGATTGGCGTCATCGGCATGCTGGTGCTGAAGCTGAAGTGGGACGAGGCCATGGGCTGTGCGGCTGGCATGACCACCAATCCGGCGGTCTTTGCCTATATTCGCGACCAAACCGGCACCGAGCTGGCCGGTCGTGGCTGGGCCACGGTGTATCCCACGACAATCATCGGCAAGATTATCGCCTCGCAGGTGCTGCTTTTGCTATTGCTATAGCGTCAATACATCGCGTTAATTACTCACCCACAGGGGTGCCCGCCTACACTGGCAGGCACTACCCTGTGGGTTTTGTGTTGCGGCTAACCAGGTAGCATCGGTTGCCAGATAAACCGCCCACCGCCTGAAATCTAAAACTTTTCAAGGAGCTTTACTCACCCCATGACTAAATTCGCTCGCAACCTTACCGCCGCCATTATCGCCATCTTTATTGTTGTCATGATGGTTCTCCTCGCCTCGTCTACCTTGCGCGAGGACAATCCATTGGAGGGAAACCTCAGCTCCACGCTGTCTAAGACGCCGAAAAACCTGGAGGCGATGAGCCTTATTCCGTCCGATGTCTACGGCAAGGACTATGCCGCTATTGGCTTCATCTGCCCGGGCATGCAGGAAGAGAAGGTCAAAGAGGCACAGATCGATACCAAGGACATCACTTTTGAAGATGGCAAGGTCCCAGAGGGCAAGAGCTACGCGGTTGCCATCTCCCAGAGCACTGAGCCCTTCATCGAAGAGCTGGACCCGGAAAAGGTCGAAGTCTGTGAAATGATCAATACCCAAATCAAGGCCATGGAGCAGCAGGGCCAGAGCCTGGATGGCGGAGTACCGATGGTCCAGGGTGCTCAGCCTTTGGCGTTCCAGCGTCAGGATGGAACCTGGAAGCTGGTTGGCTAATGCGCGTCCTCGCGATCGACACGGCAACTACCGCCTTGGTCACCGGGGTAGTAGATACCGCCACTGGGCAGACCACCGAGCGCGTATTGGAAGATACCCGCGCTCATAATGAGCTGCTCATCCCCACCATCACCGAGGTCCTCGCCGAGGCGGAAATGGAGTATTCCGACCTCGATGCGGTGGTCACCGGCGTAGGTCCAGGTCCATTCACTGGCTTGCGCGTGGGTATGGCGACGGCCTCCGCGCTTGCCGACGCCCTGTCCATCCCCCTCCACGGCGTATGCACCCACGATGCAATCGCCCATGCTGCCGGCCTCCCCGCGAGCCCCGCAGACGCGGACGGCGAAGCCACCGCCTTGGTGGCTACCGACGCACGCCGCAAAGAGATCTATTGGGCCACCTACCGCGCTACCGGCTCGGGCGTGCAGCGCATCTCTGGTCCTGAGGTAACTAAGCCGGCAGAAGTTGAGGTGGGACTTAACGCTACGGCCGAGGTCATCATCCCCGAGCGCCTCGCCGCACAGCTACCGGAGGAGCTGACCGAGCTGCCACACCGCGCGGCCCATCCCACCGCAGCAGCCCTAGTGGCCGTAGCTGACCTCACTGCGGAACCAGCCCCCGTTGTGCCGCTCTACCTACGCCGCCCGGATGCGGTTCCGCCGAAGCAGCAACAGCTGTCTGCCGCCATCCCCAAGGTGGAACTGTGAAGCTGCGCGAGTTGACCCCGGCCGACGCGCCTCGGTGCGCCGAGCTGGAAAAGGTCCTTTTCCCCGGAGAGACCCCATGGTCCAGCGGAATTTTTTACCAGGAAATGGCCCAACCCTTCAACTTCTATTTCGGGGTAGAAGGCGCGCTAGACCTCGCGCACGAATCTACAGTGCTGCTAGGTTATGCGGGAATCGGCATGATGGGCCCGGCTGCGGACCCGGAATTTGAAATCCACACCATCGGCGTTGACCCCGCCGCACAGCGCCGCGGCATCGCTCGCATGATGATGGACAATATTTGCCATATCGCGGATCTTAAAGACGCCCCGGTCTTCCTCGAGGTACGGGTAGGCAACGAACCTGCTATCGGTCTCTATGAGCGTTATGCCTTTGCCAAGCAGGGGATCCGTAAGAAGTATTACCAACCTTCCGGAGCAGATGCGCACGTGATGGTGCGCCCGCGCCAGTCCGAGCGTTAAAGATAATTAAGGAGCAGTCATGAAGATCATGGGCATCGAGTCCTCCTGCGATGAAACCGGCGTGGGCATCGTCGAGCTTAGCGAGGACGGTCACATGGAGATCCTCGCAAATGCCGTCGCCTCCTCCATGGAGCAGCACGCCCGTTTCGGCGGCGTCGTCCCGGAAATCGCCTCCCGCGCTCACCTTGAAGCCATGCCGCAGGTCATGCAGGCGGCGCTCAAAGAGGCCGGCATCGCCAAGCCAGATGCCATCGCCGCCACCGTGGGGCCCGGCCTGGCCGGCGCGCTGTTGGTGGGGGCCTCGGCAGCTAAGGCCTATGCCGCAGCCTGGGGCGTGCCTTTCTACGGCGTGAACCACCTTGGCGGCCACGTTGCCGTGGCCAACCTGGAAGGCGAAGAGCTGCCGCACTCGGTGGCCCTTTTGGTCTCGGGTGGGCATACACAGCTGTTGGAGGTAGAGGCCGTCGGCAAGCCTATGCGCGAGTTGGGCTCCACGCTTGATGACGCCGCCGGTGAGGCCTACGACAAAGTCTCGCGCCTGCTTGGCCTCGGCTACCCGGGTGGCCCGGTGATTGATAAGCTCGCCGCGCGCGGTAAAGCCACCATCGACTTTCCGCGCGGTATGTCCCGCGCCGAGGACCTGCGCGGCCCTCATCGTCACGATTTTTCCTTCTCTGGGCTAAAGACTTCCGTGGCTCGCTATGTCGAGCGTGCCGAAAAGGCAGGGGAGACCATCAGCGTGGAAGACGTCTGCGCTAGCTTTCAGGAAGCCGTGGCCGATGTTCTGACTGCCAAGGCCGTCCGCGCCTGCGCAGATACTGGCGCCCGCGTCCTGCTGCTGGGAGGAGGGGTGGCCGCAAATTCCCGCCTGCGCGAGCTGGCTAGCGAGCGCTGTGCCGCCGCTGGGGTCGAGCTGCGCGTGCCGCGCTTTTCGCTGTGTACCGACAATGGCGTGATGATCGCGGCCATTGGTGCGCAGCTTATTCATGAAGGTGCCCAGCCCTCTGGCCTCGGAGTTGGCACCGATACCCAGCTGGATGTGGAAGAGCCGCAGTTAACCTAAAGTTCTTCTTTCTCGCTCTGCAGGCGGGGTGCGGGGCCGGTACTCTAAAAGGCGTTCATGCCCTCTCGGCTTTGTGAAGGAGCTTTCTCTCATGACCGTCGGTTTCCTTGTCAACCCTGATCTCACCCGCCGCAAGCTGGAATTCGAGCTGGAGCACGCCAACCAGTTCTTGGGCGGCACCACTGAGGACCGCGTCTCCGTAGTATTCCAAGAAGACGGCACCACCTATGCGGCGCTCTACAACCCCGAAGCCAAGGCTGAAGGCGCCGAGCCCAACCCAGTAGCCTCCTTGGCGCGCAACGCCGCCGCCACCGGCAATGCCGCTTTCTTGCAAGACCCCATCCGCTCCATTTGTGGTCCGGTCATCTTCGTTGATGCCGAGGGCGAAGATAAAACCATTGACGCCGTCATCGAGTCCGTGGAGCAGGGCATTCGCGCCGTCAAGAACTACCGCGAAGATAACCCAGAGGAGTACACGCTCTGGCGCGCGGCCGTTATCAATTCCACCAAGAGCCTTTAAACCTAGCCCCTCACAGGTAGGGTTCAAGCGCTTTTCGCGCGCTCGTAATACGGTGTTCACATTCTTATGGTGTCCTAGGGAGCCGTACTGCTTTTTCTAAGACTCCAAAAGGTGAAAACTGTATGCTTCGATCATCGCGCTTCGTCGCCTCCTTCGTTACCGCCCTTGCCGTGGGCGGTGCCGCCACCATCGTGCCCGCCACCCCGGCGCTGGCCGCTGATTCGCCCATCTACCGCACCATCCTGCAGCCGGGCGAGGATGAATCCCAGGTAATGGTTACGTGGCGCACCAAGTCCAAAGCCGACGAAGTCCTCGAGGTTACCGGCCCGGAAGGCACCAAGACTTTCCGCGCCGAGGAACGCGATTACGGCGCCCTGCTTTATAAATCCCAGTTCGCCACCGCCACCGATCTGCAGCCGGATACCGAGTACTCCTATCGCGTCGGTTCCGAGGAAAGCGGCTGGTCCGAACCAGAAACCTTCAACACCGGCTCCAACGGTGATGAGTGGTCTTTCCTCACCGTTGCGGACCCACAAATCGGCGTGGACCTCAAGGTAGATGACCAAGCGGAGCAATGGCGCAAAACCATCGCTCACGCGGCTTCCCATGTGCCCAATGCCAACATGATCTGGTCCCTAGGGGATCAAGTAGAAGGCTGGGGCGCCCAAGTGCCGCAGTACGATGCCTACTTCTCCGCCCCGGAAATTCGTCACATCCCGACCAATACCGTTCCGGGCAACCACGAGACTTATAACCTCACCATGAAACATCATGATGAGCACTTCTCTAACCCCCACCAGGCCGAAGATATCCGCGACCACTACTTCGAGCGCAATAACGTGCTCTTTATTGGCCTGGACTCCAATGCTTCTTCCGACGCCGATATTGCCCGCCACGAGCAATTCCTGCGCGAGGCCGTGGAATCTCGTGGCGCGGATAATGACTGGATCGTAGTTGGCATGCACCACGGTCCGTATTCACAGGGCTCGCACCACTTTGATAAGGACGTCACCAACCTGCGCGAGAAGCTCACCCCGGTACTCTCTGAGCTCAACGTGGATGCCGTGCTCTCCGGCCACGACCACATCTACACCCGCAGCCACCTGATGAAAAACAACAAGCCAGTCCTGCCAGAAAAGAAGCCGCAGCGCGGCGATGTCCTCGAACCCAAGGATGGTGCGGCCCTGTATCTGACCACCACCACCGCGGGTGGCGGCAAGTACTACGACTTCACTGACGTTAATAATCAGAAGCACAAGGGCGCACGCATGGAGACCATCGATCCGAAGCTCGCCCATGAGTCCACCGCCATGTGGCGCCAGGACTACACCGAGGACTACATGCGCGTGGATGTCTCCGATGACAAGCTCACCTTCGCTACCTTCAACGAAGCCGATAACACCCTGGTAGACAAGGTTTCGCTGAAGAAGAAGGACCGTGGCGCTGCGCCTGCCGACGCCTCTACCGACCCCGACACCCCAGAGGTGCCACAGGATCCGGAAGGCGGCAGCTCCCTGAGCTCCAGCGATGCTTTGAGTGGACTCAGCTCCAAGAAGTAGCTCGCGTCGCCGGCGTTATTAGCGCTCGGTGTGGCGCAGCCACGCCAGCACGGCCTTGACCCGTCGGTTAGAATCCTCGGGCAGGAACCCGAGCTTCGTAAAAACATTGGAGACATGCTTGCTTACCGCGCCAGCGCTAAGAACGAGCGTGCCTTCAATTTCTTTATTGCTCAACCCCTGCGCCATCAGTCCCAGCACCTCCCGTTCGCGGGCGGTGAGTTCGGCGAGGCCAGTGCGCTTTGCAGACAGCAGTGCCGTAACCACCTCTGGGTCCACCACGGTGCCGCCGCGGGCGACCTCGTCGAGCGTGCGCACGAATTCCTCTACATCAGAGACGCGCTCTTTGAGCAGATAGCCAAATCCCCCGTGCTCCAAGAGGCGGTCGAGGTAGCTTGCCGCTACGTATTGGCTTAGCACCACCACTGGTTGGGTAGGGTTTAGCGCTCGCAGGTCATGGACGGCTCGCAGGCCGTCGTCAGTCATGGTGGGCGGCATGCGCACATCGCTGATAATGAGGTCGAAGGCTTCTCGCCCAGCGATTGCGCGCAGTTCTTCGGCATCCGTGGCGGCTGTAACTCTATGGCCCAAAGAGCTGAGTAGCTGCTCGAGCCCGGCGCGCAGCAGCGCGGAATCTTCCGCGAGTAATAGTTTCATTCCGCCTCCTTCAGCGGCAGCTCGACTAGTAGTCGGCCGCCGCGTTCGCCCGCGGCAGTCTCGTGTGCCGCGGCAAGTTTTAGCGTGCCGCCCAGTGCGGCGGCGCGCTCGCGTAGCCCGGCTATGCCGGTACCGGCCCCCGTCGTGGCGTCTGTCGCTGCGCCGGAAGCGGCTGCCTCGGCCGAGGGGCGGTCGGGGCCGGTGCCATTATCAACGATGTCCAAGCGCAACATGTCCTCAAAGGTAACCATTACTGTGGCTTCGGTGGCCGCGCCGTGCTTGGAGGCATTGGTAAGTGCCTCGGCCACCGCATGATAGGCCAGCAGGGCAGTGGTCTCGTCCACGGAGCGTTCCGGCCCGTCCACGTGCAGTTCAGTCTCCAGCCCGGAGTGGGCGAGTAGCTCGTCGAGGGCGGGGATAAGCCCGGCGTCGAAAAGCACCTGCGGGGCAATGCCGCGCACCGTTGCGCGCAGGGAAGCCAGGGCCAAAGAAGCATTATGTTCCGCATCGGCCAAAGCAGGCAGCGCCTCGGACGGGGCCTGCAACTTCGCCGCCGCCAAGTTGAGCTTGAGCGCGGTCAGGTACTGCTGCGGTCCATCGTGCAGCTCGCGCTCGATGCGGCGGCGCTCGCCGGAGAAGGCATCGATAAGCGTGGCGCGCGAGGCCGCCAACTCCTCGGCCGAGGGGCTCAACGCCAGCCGAGTCAACGAGGTCGACGCCAAGACCAACAGGCGGTTGAGCCCCACCAATAAAGCCACCAGCAACGGCGCGGTGAGCCAGCAGGTAAAGAAAATGAGCGGCCGGTTGGTGGTAGACCACTCGCCAAAGGAGAATTCGGTCTTTGGCACGAATGGCGCAATGACCAGCACACCCGCCGTAAAACCCAAGGCAGTCCACGCGGCAAAGCAGGCAGCTGAAAGCAATAGCTGCATAATAAGGTGATAAAACTGCTGCCAATCAAACCACCGGCCCGCACGCCGGGAAGGGATCTCCACGCCCATCCACCGTGCACCCAACCGGCCGACAAATTCCGCGGCGCGTCCCACCAGCGGAACCCACGGCAGCATCAGCACCGAAACCACCAACGCCGGGATAAATAGCGCGCCAAGGACAAGGCTCCACGCGCAGGCTTTGAGGGTTCGCATAACCCAAGAGCCTAGCCGCCTTACCCGGCGTGGAGCAGTAGAGCTAGCTCTACCATTTTCTGGGCAGCCCGCCCCATGTCTTTCTTCTGCGCGGCCGAGTGGAATCAAAGGCATGTTAAAAGCAGAAAATCTCACCAAGCGCTACGGCCGCCGCACTGTGCTCAAGCGGGTCACTGTTTCCATCGCCCCGGGCGAATTCGTCGCCATCATGGGGCCTTCCGGTAGCGGTAAAACCACGCTCCTAAACCTGCTATCCGGGCTGGATAAACCCACTTCCGGACAAGTCAACGCGCCGGGGCGCAGGCAGCGTGCCTTTGTATTCCAGGACTATAACCTCTTGGAATCCCTCAATGCGCAGCGCAATGCCACCTTGACCGCGCGATTTTCCGGCCGGCGCCCGTCACGCAGCCGGGTGGCGGAGGTCTTTGATTCGCTCGGCCTTGCTGGTCTGGAGCGCCGCCTGCCCGCACAGCTTTCCGGTGGTCAGCAACAACGCGTGGCTGTAGCCCGGGCCCTGCTGGCTCAAGCGCCCTATATCTTCGCCGACGAACCCACAGGCGCGCTTGACGACGCCACCGCATCCACCGTCCTTTCCCACCTGCGCACCGCCGCCCGCGATGGCGCCAGCGTGATTATGGTGACCCACTCGCACCTCGCCGCTGAAGCGGCCGACCGCGTTATTTCCCTTGAGGAGGTAGCCCATGCTGGTGTGGCTTAAGGACTTACAGTCCAATTGGTTATCGTGGCTGGCCGTGGCGCTGACGTTGGTGGTCTCTTCCACCTCGTGCACCCTGGCGCTAGCCATGCTGGTCGCCTCCTCCGGGGCCGAAGAAAACCCCGCCGGCCCGGTGGGCGGCACGGTACTCGGCATGGCCCTGTGCGTGGTGGTGTTGGTGACGCTATCGCAAATGCGCCTTATCATCGCCGAGCGCGAGCCGGTCTACCGTTCCTGGCGCATGGTGGGCATGCCGGGGTGGATGATTATTGCCTTCATTCTAGGCCAGGTCGCCGTAGTCAGCGCGGCCGCAGGGCTCCTTGGAGTACTGCCGGCCGGCCCGCTGCTCGCTCCGTGCGTACGCGCGCTACGCAGCGATGGCATCCCCATGCCGGACCTTGCCATTACCGGCCAGGTCACGGTCATTGCGGTCATAGTCTGCATGTCCGCAGCGCTAGTTGGCGCGCTGCCTCCACTGCGCCGAGTCTTCCGGCCGCGCACCACCGCACACCCGGCCTGGACCGTGGTGAAATTCTTGCTCGCGTCCGCGGCCATCGGCAGCACGGTTTACGGGTGCCTGCACATTGCCGATCCCGGCGATCTTCTCTCGGCCGAGATGGGCTTGGTCATCCTCGTCGCCCTCTTTTGGCCCTGGCTTATGCCCGCTATCGACCAATGGACCCGCGCGGCCGGCATCGCTGGGGCCAATGTACGCGTGCGTCGCAACTTTTCTACCCCGCACATCGTGCCGTGGGTCCTCGTCGGCGGATTTATCGTCGCCGTAGGCTCTGGCCTGCGCTTTGAAAGCGCCGCAGGCGCCGGCGGCACCCTATCGTCCTGGCAGGTCTTCGTCGCCCTTTTAGGGCCTGTCTTTGCCCCCAGCATCGTGAGTGCCGTGCTCACCTCGCTGCTCATGCACGGGCGCATTGCCTCCGATATCCGCGGCCTCACCCTCGCCGGCGCTACCCCCGGGGCCTGGGCGCGCATACAAGTGGGGGAGGCGGCCTGCCTCACCCTGACTGCGGCCGGCGTGGTCTGGGCGCTGTGCTTGGCGACGCTCCTCCCACTCCACCACCTGCTCACCCCACAGGTTCCTTTCGGCCAGACGTTGGTGGAGCAGCTGTGGTGGCCGGCCTTCGCCGTAATTTTTGGTGCGATGTCTATCGCCCTGGGCGTCGTCAAGCTGGCGCTTGCCGGCTTTGTACGCGCGGGGAATCGGGAGCGCTGAAAGGATCGCTGAGGGCTTAAGAATGTGGGCCGGGTCATTGTTGAGGGTTAGCAGTCGCGAGGGTAGAGTGCTAATCAGGTTGTTTGACCCACAGTTGTTCACCCGCGACGACGGCTGTGCTGGACATCCACAACCGGCACGCGCGTGCCATACCGGCGCGCATACGAACACTACGGAGGAAACATCATGGCAAACATTAAGCCTCTCGAGGACCGCGTCCTCGTACAGATCGTAGAAGCTGAAACCACCACCGCTTCCGGCCTGGTTATCCCGGATTCCGCTAAGGAAAAGCCGCAGGAAGCTACCGTCGTTGCAGTAGGCCCAGGCCGCACCAACGACAAGGGTGAGGTCACCCCGGTAGGCGTCAACGAGGGCGATACCGTGGTCTTTTCCAAGTACGGCGGCACCGAGCTGAAGTACAACGGTGAGGAGTACCTGCTGCTGTCCTCCCGTGACCTGCTCGCCGTCATCGAGAAGTAGGCCTCACTATGGCAAAGCTTATTGCATTCGACCAAGAAGCCCGCGAGGGAATTCAGCGCGGCGTCGATACGCTGGCTGATGCCGTCAAGGTCACTCTCGGCCCGCGCGGCCGCAACGTCGTGTTGTCCAAGGCTTTTGGCGGCCCCACCGTCACCAATGATGGCGTGACCATCGCCCGCGATATCGACATCGAGGAACCATTCGAGAACCTCGGCGCCCAGCTGGTTAAGTCCGTTGCAGTCAAGACCAACGACATCGCAGGTGACGGCACCACTACCGCCACCTTGCTGGCCCAGGCACTCATCTTCGAAGGCCTGCGCAACGTCGCAGCTGGCGCTAACCCAATCGAGCTTAACCGCGGCATCGCGGCGGCGGCCGAAAAGGCCGTGGAGGAGCTCAAGGCTCGCGCCACCGCGGTCAACTCCTCGTCCGAGATTGCCCAGGTAGCCACCGTCTCTTCCCGCGACCCGGAGGTCGGCGAGATGGTTGCCGGTGCTATGGACAAGGTGGGCAAGGACGGCGTTGTCACCGTCGAAGAATCCCAGACCATCGACTCCGCCGTCGATGTCACCGAGGGAATTTCCTTTGACAAGGGCTACCTTTCCCCGTACTTCGCTACGGAGGAAGAGACCTACCACGCCGTGCTGGACGACGCCGCTGTGCTCCTCGTCCGCAATAAAATCTCCTCCCTGCCGGACTTCCTGCCGCTGCTGGAGAAGATCGCCGAGACCAACCGCCCAACCCTCATCATCGCAGAGGACGTTGAGGGCGAGCCGCTGCAGGCGCTCGTCGTCAACTCCATCCGCAAGGTGCTCAAGGTCGCGGCCGTGAAGGCCCCGTACTTTGGCGAGCGCCGCAAGGGCTTCATGGATGACTTGGCTGTCGTTACCGGCGCCACCGTCATCGACCCAGAGGTGGGCGTTAACCTCAACGAGGCTGGCCTCGACGTTTTGGGTTCCGCTCGCCGCGTGACCATCACCAAGGAAGACACTGTCATCGTCGATGGTGGCGGCACCGCTGAAGCGGTAGAGGAGCGCCGCGAGCAGATCCGCCGCGAAATCGAGCGCACCGACTCCACCTGGGATAAGGAAAAGCTGGAGGAGCGCCTAGCTAAGCTCTCCGGTGGCGTGGCCGTCATCCGCGTCGGCGCCGCCACCGAGACCGAGGTCAACGAGCGCAAGCTGCGCGTCGAAGACGCCATCAACGCGGCCCGCGCGGCCGTTGAAGAAGGCGTCATCGCCGGCGGTGGCTCTGTGCTGGTCCAGATCTCTAAGGAGCTGGAGTCCTTCGCTGAGGGCTTTGAGGGCGAAGCAAAGGTCGGCGTCCTCGCCGTCGCCCGCGCGCTGACCCGCCCGGCGTTCTGGATCGCCGAAAACGCCGGTCTCGACGGTGCTGTCGTCGTCTCCCGCGTTGCCGAGATGTCCAATGGCGAAGGCTTCAATGCCAATACCCTGGAGTACGGAAACCTCATTGATAACGGCATCATTGACCCAGTCAAGGTCACCCACTCGGCCGTGGTCAACGCCACTTCCGTGGCCCGCATGGTTCTTACCACCGAGGCCTCCGTGGTGGAAAAGCCACAGGAAGAGCAGCCAGCTGACACCGGTCACGGCCACCAGCACTAAACTGGCTACCAACATCACCCGCCCCGCTTCCCGCGAGGCGGGTTTTGTTGTACCTGGACTAGGGCCGTGGAATACATCAAGGTCACCGGTGATACCGACCCCGTTCGCAAGGCCTTCGCCAAGGCCAATGGCATCAAACCCGCACTCTTATTCCGCGAGTTTCGAGGGTGCCTGCCTCAAGCGCAACGGCGCGGGTGTGGTCTACGTGGAGCCGGGCGTGATGAGCAGGTGGACTCCGGCCATACCGTCATCCGTATCGACCACAACCTGGCTGTGCTCGCGCACGCGGACTACGCCATCGATTTGGGCCTCGGAGCCGGTTTGGCCGGCGGCCAGGCGGTCTTTAGCGGCACGCCAGCAGACTTAGCCGAACAGCGTGACTCGGTGACGGGGCGTTTTTGCCGACGCCCTCGTCTCCCCCTAACTTTCCTGCCTTAAGCGTTGACCGGCGCGGCGGCGCGGCGACGCTGGCGAAGCTCTACCACGCGTTCGGATTCGCTCATTCCGCCCCAGACACCGTAGGGCTCGGCGGATTGCAAGGCATGCTCGCGGCACAAATCAATGACCGGGCAAGAATTGCAGATGGCTTTGGCGCGATTCTCGCGCTGGGCGCGGGCGCGGCCGCGCTCGCCATCCGGGTGATAAAATACGTCCGAGTTTTCTCCGCGGCAGGCGCCTTGTAGCTGCCAATCCCACAGGTCAGCGGTGGGACCGGGAAGCAAATGAGGCTGAGACACGTTATTAAGCTCCTTTGTAAGGGCGAGAATTCTTGTGTGGCTTCCGCAGCGTCGCGGAAAGCAACCTCACGTAGTGTTTCGCGCGTGGGTAAACGGTGGGTTACCGATTTTTGACTTTTAAGTATTATTCTCGCACTTCCTCTTCCTGCACCATGGTTTACCAGCGCAAACGCCGAAGGTTAACGGTTTGTGAATTTTCTGCCGCTCAGCTTGCATAGGTAATGGGGGTGCGCGTTGCCTTTGCATAAACTCCCCGTGTGCCAATATGGTTAGTTACCGGTCGAAAACATCTCAGAGGGTGCATACGTGAGCGATAGGGAACAGGAGCTAGCGGATCTCGTTCCGCATGCCGTCGACGGCAGCCGTCGAGCGCTGCAAAAAGTCCTGCAGATCATTCACCCGCAGGTCCTGCGTTACTGCCGCGCCCGCATCGGGGGCGGCAGCCAACCCACCGCGGAAGATGTGGCCCAAGAGATTTGCCTAGCAGTGGCTACCTCGATTGGTTCCTATGAGGACAAGGGCCGTCCTTTTATGGCCTATGTTTATGGCATCGCATTTAATAAGGTCACTGATGCTCACCGCGCGATGGGCCGCGATAAGTCCACGCCTACCGAAGAAATTCCGGAAGACTCCGCGCGTGAAGCCACTCCTGAAGAGTGGGCGCTAGAGGCCGACGGTAGTAACAGAATGCGCGCCTTGCTCGATACATTAAGTGATAAGGCGAAAAACATCGTTATTCTGCGCGTGTTCAACGGGTTGTCAGCAGAAGAGACTGCGGAAATTGTGGGTTCCACTCCAGGCGCGGTCCGTGTGGCACAACACCGAGCACTAGCTCAATTGCGAAAGACCCTCCAAGTCGCGCAGGAAACTGCACACTAAGGGGCTTGTGGCCCAATCTCACAGCAGGTATTTCATAACAGAAAGGAAGGGGGAGAGACACCATCATGGCTTCTAAGCACCACGGCGATAACGACGACCTAGCGGACCAGCTCCAGCCCTTGGTCGATGATGATGCATTCCTCACTGAGCTTTCGAAAGGCAACGACCCTTCCGACCGTCAGGATGACCTGGCGGGGTTGCTGCTGGAGTTAAAGGGGGACGTCGACAAGCACATGCCTCCGGCCCCGCTGGTAGAAGGCGCTGAGGCGGAGCCTCAGGTTATTGATCTTGGTAAGGCGCGCAAGCGTCGCCGCGGCGGGCCTTTCGTGCATGGTCTCATTGGCGCGGCCGCTGCAACCCTAGTCATTGCTGGAGCCGGTGGCGCAATGCTGCATGCCGGAACTTTTGATAAAGGGGATAAGACCCGCAATGTAGAGCTGGCCGGAACGCTGGAAGAGATGGAATCTCGCGCGGCCGAAGGCGATATTGAAGGTGCTCGGGAACTGATGAGGGATGCCCGAGCCAAGCTGGACGCGGCCGAAGGCAAGGAAGAAAAGGCCATCGCCGCCAACAGTGAGGCGGAACACAAGCGCTCTGCGCACCCGAAGCCCGCCCCGCACACCGTGACGGAGACCGCCACCGAAACCGTGGCGGAAGAAGCTTCCCAACCGGAACAGCAGCCGGAGCAGGTTACCGTGACCGAAACTCAGTACGCCACCGAAACCGTGGTGGTCACGGAACAAGGGCAGCCAAACCCGCAGCCCAACCCCAACGTTGAGGATGAGCCGACGACCACCATCGAGTTGGGCCAGCAGCAGTAGAAGCTAGCGGCCCTCTAGGCCATCCAAGTAACCCAGGGCGTAGTCCCAGGGAACATAGCGGGAGGGATCCGGCTCGGCGCCTGGCTCATGCACTGGCGCTAGCTCCCCTTCGAGCGTGGCGCGCATATTTGCGGCCATGATATCCCACTCATAAAAGTGATTTTCCTGGCAATCCTCGCAGAGGAAGAAGATGCCGTCGATGCCGCGCGGGCCGAGGATGGACGCGAATTTCTGCACCAGCGCGAGGTCGTGGATGATGGCGATTCGGTCGTCGTCGGTAAGCGGCATGACTTGCTCGTCCTCCTCCAAGAAGGAGGCGGGGTCATTCGGGTCATCGGCGAAAGGATCGCGGGGCATATTGGCGAAGAAGTTCACGCCTGCGAGCCTATTGAACTTACCCTCCCGAGGCAATTTACCCCTGCCCAAATGGTGTCGTCGGCCGGCAAAGCACTACAGTTGTGGTAGCCGCTAAACCTGTTAAGGAGAGACCTCGATGAGCGAGAACCGTATTCATACTGGTGGAGATGACCCGAACAAGGTAGCCCTGCGCGGCCTGACCTTTGACGATGTGCTTCTGTTGCCCGCCGAATCCAATATCGTGCCCTCCGAGGTCGATACCGGCGCGCAGTTTACCCGCAATATTCGCCTCGGCGTCCCGCTTGCCTCGGCCGCCATGGATACCGTGACTGAGGCCCGCATGGCCATTGCCATGGCGCGCCAGGGCGGCATCGGCGTGCTGCACCGTAACCTGTCTACCGAGGACCAGGCCGAGCAGGTAGAAATAGTCAAGCGCTCCGAGTCCGGCATGGTCACCGACCCCATCACTGCCCGCCCGGATATGACCATTGGGGAGGTAGACGCGCTGTGCGCCCGCTTCCGTATCTCCGGCCTGCCGGTGGTAGATGAGGACGGCACTTTAGCCGGTATTTGCACCAACCGCGATATGCGCTTCGAGCCTGACTTTGATCGCAAGGTCAGCGAGGTTATGACGGCCATGCCGCTCGTCGTAGCGCGCGAGGGCGTATCCAAGGAGGAAGCCCTCGAGCTGTTGTCGGCCAATAAGGTGGAAAAGCTGCCCATCGTCGATGCGGATAATAAGCTCACCGGCCTGATTACCGTCAAGGACTTTGTAAAGTCCGAGCAGTACCCTAACGCGTCGAAGGACTCGGCCGGCCGCCTGTTGGTTGCGGCCGGCATCGGTACCGGCGAGGAGTCCTACCAGCGCGCCGCCGCGCTTGTCGACGCCGGCGTGGACGCCCTCGTCGTCGATTCCGCCCATGCCCACAACAACCGCGTGTTGGAAATGGTTTCCCGCGTCCAAAAGGACTTTGGCTCCAAGGTCGATGTCATCGGCGGTAACCTTGCCACCCGTGAGGCCGCCCAGGCAATGATTGATGCCGGCGCGGATGCCATCAAGGTCGGCATTGGCCCGGGCTCCATTTGCACCACCCGCGTCGTCGCTGGCGTGGGAGCGCCGCAGATTACGGCCCTGATGGAAGCCGCCGCGGTAGCTGGCCCGGCCGGTGTACCGGTGATCGGCGATGGCGGCATGCAGTACTCCGGCGACGTCGCCAAGGCCCTAGCGGCCGGCGCCGATACCGTCATGCTGGGTTCCATGTTTGCCGGGACCACTGAGGCGCCCGGTGACATCGTGGTCTACCAGGGCAAGCAGTACAAGCGCTACCGCGGCATGGGCTCCATGGGTGCCATGCAGGGCCGTGGACTTTCCGGCGAAAAGCGCTCCTATTCCAAGGATCGCTACTTCCAGGCCGATGTTCGCAGCGAGGACAAGCTGGTTCCAGAAGGCGTCGAGGGCCGAGTGCCCTTCCGCGGCGATATCGATGCCATCGTGCACCAGATTATCGGCGGCCTGCGCGCTTCCATGGGCTATACCGGCTCCGCCACCCTGGCCGAGCTGAAGACCAAGCGCTTCGTTCAAATCACCGCCGCGGGCCTGAAGGAATCCCACCCGCACCACCTGCAGCAAATCGCAGAAGCACCAAACTACCGCTAGGAATATCATGCGTGAATACGCCGAAATTGGCATCGGCCGCGAGGCCCGCCGCACCTTTGATCTAGAGCAACTATCCATCGTGCCGCAACGCCGTACCCGCTCCTCCAAGGACGTGGATACCACCTGGCACATCGATGCCTATACCTTCGACATCCCTTTCCTGTCCCACCCCACCGATGCGCTCGCCACGCCCGAGTTCATCATCGAGATGGGCAAGCAAGGTGGCCTGGGCGTCATTAATGCTGAGGGGTTGTGGGGCCGCCACGAGGATCTCGAAGGCGCTCTAGCTCGCATTTACTCGCAGCCGGGCGATAACTCCATCATTCAGGAGTTGCACGCCGCCCCGCTTGACGACGCCCTCCTTACCGAACGCATCTCCCAAGTCCGTGACTCCGGCGTCACCGTTGCTGTGCGCGTTTCTCCGCAAAATGCTCGTGAGATGGCCCCGAAGGTGATCGCGGCCGGTGCCGAGCTGCTGTTTATTCAGGGCACCCTGGTCTCGGCCGAGCACGTAGCTACTGGTGGCGAGCCGTTGAACCTCAAGGAGTTCATCGGATCGCTGGATGTGCCGGTCATCGCGGGCGGAGTTACCGACTACACCACCGCGCTGCACCTGATGCGCACTGGCGCGGCCGGCGTTATCGTGGGCGCGGGCGTGACGACCAACGCCGAGACCGTTGGTATCGACTCGGCCATGGCCACCGCTATTGCCGACGCCGCTGCCGCCCGCCGCGACTACCTCGACGAGACTGGCGGCCGCTACGTGCACATCATCGCCGATACCGAGTTTGAAAACTCCGGCAATATTGCCAAGGCTTTTGCTTGTGGCGCCGACAGTGTCGCTCTCGGCCCACTGCTTGCTCAGGCCCGCGAGGCCGGCGGTAAAGGCTGGTACTGGCCCGCCACGGCCGGTCACCCGCGTTTCCCCCGCGGCTTCGTCCAGTTCTCCGGAGCTGATGCCGACTTGGATGTTGATTTCCTCACCGCCGGTACCCCGGCCGAAGCTGCAGAAGAGTCTGCCGCTCCTTCGCTTGAAACGGTGTTGCACGGTCCCTCCAGCGAGCCCTTCGGCCGCACCAACTTGGTCGGCGCGCTACGCCGCTCCATGGCAAAGTGCGGCTACACCGACCTGAAGTCCTTCCAGAAGGTTGAGCTCGCCGTCCGCCACTAATCGGCAATCTCGAACGCGGCTGTGCTTTCTTGGCGCAGCCGCGTTTTGTCTTCAAGCTTTCTTTTCCTCTGGAGAGGTAGAGCGTGGCGGAGAAGGAGGGTGGTCAGGAAACCAACTGCCAACCGCCTTCCCTCCTCCATGTGGTCTCGCGCGACATCGGCCGCCATTGTCCTGCATCGTGGACTGGGCACACGCGTGCTCCCGCAGGATTGAGTTCTACAACCTTCTTTTCCTCTTTCGCGCGCAGCACTACCGAATTATGCGCTACTTCTGGGTATCCCATGCGCTCTGCCTGCTGAGTGCCGCATAAGGGAGCCCACTCGTCCCACTTGCTTCCAAAGACTTCTGCGGCTGGGAGTGTTACCCGTTGTGGACCTTGTTCATCCAGCGCAGACGTCACCTCGGCCGTAGTTGGGGTAGCGTCACAACCGCATAACAATAGCCCGGTGGTGAGCACAATAGCCAAGCGCTTCATAAGCTATCAGTTTAGTGGGTTAGACTATGGGGCGTGACTAAGCCAAACACTACCCCGCGCCCCGTCCTCGTTGTGGACTTTGGCGCTCAGTACGCGCAGCTTATTGCCCGTCGCGTGCGCGAGGCCAAGATTTACTCCGAGGTTGTCCCTCACTCCGCGTCTGTGGAGGAAATCAAAGCTAAAGATCCCGCCGCGCTTATCCTGTCGGGTGGCCCGTCCTCCGTCTATGCTGACGGTGCCCCGGCCCTGAAGCCGGAGCTGCTTGAGCTCGGCATTCCTGTCTTCGGCATCTGCTATGGCTTCCAGGCCATGAACCACGCTCTTGGTGGCACTGTGTCGTCGACTGGCGAGCGTGAGTACGGCCGCACCGATATGAACGTTAAGGGCGGCGTACTGCACGCTGGCCTGGAGACTACCCATAAGGTATGGATGTCCCACGGTGATGCCGTATCTGCCGCTCCCGAGGGCTTTGAAGTTACGGCCACTTCGGCCGGTGCCCCGGTTGCAGCGATGGAGTGCCTGGAAAAGAAGATGGCCGGTGTGCAGTACCACCCTGAGGTGCAGCACTCGCCGCACGGCCAAGAGGTACTTACCCGCTTCCTGACCGAGATTGCCGGCCTAGAGCAGAACTGGACGGCCGATAATATCGCCGAGCAGCTCATCGCGGACGTTCGCGCTCAGGTGGGCGAGGACGGCCGCGCCATCTGTGGCCTATCCGGCGGTGTGGATTCCGCTGTAGCGGCGGCACTGGTGCAACGTGCCATCGGTGATCGCCTCACCTGTGTCTTCGTCGACCACGGCTTGCTGCGTGCTGGCGAGCGGGAGCAGGTGGAAAAGGACTTTGTCGCCTCCACCGGCGCGAAGCTGGTGACTGCGGATGAGCGCAGTGCCTTCTTGGAGAAGTTGGCCGGCGTTGACGACCCAGAAGCAAAGCGCAAGGCCATCGGCGCGGAGTTTATCCGTGCCTTTGAGCGTGCGGTTGCGGGCGTGCTTGACGACGCCCCTGCAGGCTCCACCGTCGACTACCTCGTCCAAGGCACGCTGTACCCGGACGTGGTCGAGTCTGGCGGCGGCGACGGCACGGCGAATATTAAGTCTCACCACAATGTTGGCGGTTTGCCAGATGACGTGGAGTTCGAGCTGGTTGAGCCGCTGCGTCTGCTGTTTAAAGACGAGGTACGCGCCGTTGGCCGCGAGCTGGGATTGCCGGAAGAAATCGTTAACCGCCAGCCATTCCCAGGCCCAGGTTTGGGTATCCGCATTATCGGTGAGGTAACCGAGGAGCGCTTGGAGACGCTGCGTGAGGCGGACCTCATTGCCCGCACCGAGCTGACCAATGCCGGCCTGGATGACCAGATTTGGCAGTGCCCGGTCGTGCTGCTGGCCGACGTCCGTTCCGTTGGTGTGCAAGGTGATGGCCGCACCTATGGCCACCCGATCGTGCTACGCCCAGTGTCCTCGGAGGACGCCATGACTGCGGACTGGACCCGCTTGCCATACGAGGTACTGGAGAAAATTTCTACCCGCATCACCAATGAGGTGAAGGACGTCAACCGCGTGGTCTTGGACTGCACTTCCAAGCCACCGGGAACCATCGAGTGGGAGTAAAACGGCATGCGTAGAAGGCGCTCAGGCTATCTCTGAGCGCCTTTTCGCGCGTTTGAGGAGCGTGTTTACTCGCGCGGGGTAAACGGTGGACGCCACACAATGCGCCCGCCCACCCGCTCGAGGCGGCCGCGCCGGGGCGGAGCGTTGGGGTCATCATCGTTGACGCCGTTATGGTAGGCGCAGCACATGACCAGGTTTTTCATATTCGTCTCCCCACCGTTACTCCACGCCTTGAGGTGGTGGACCTGGGAGAGATCGGCCGGTTGGTTGCAGCCCGGCCAGGCGCAGCGTGGGTTTTCTGCAGCGGCCATGATGCGCTGTTTGTCATTGGCCACGCGCGCCGTGCGGTAGAGGTTGACCGGCCCTTCTTCGGGGTGCACGAGCGTGACGTAGCCGGTTTCTCTATCGCCAGAAAAGCCGACGTCGTTGAGTACGCGCCGCAGATATTCGGTGCCGGTAATGGTGGCGCCATTGGTCAGGTCGAGCTCGATATCGTCGCCGTGGCCGTCGCGGATGCGAATGAATTTGTCTAATGGCACGATGGCATTGGTTATCACCTCTGCCCGCGCGGCCGCTGCCTGGTCAAAGAAAATTTTTTCTACCGCCTCGAGCGATTGCTTCCCGGTCGCGGCCAGCGCGGCGTTGAGATCCGCGATGAAACTAGAGGTTCCGGTGATGGCAAGCGTCCAGTAGTCATTGGGGCGTCGGTAAGTGCGCACACCTGGAGTAACGGTGTTGTCTTTCATCTCGTGCAGGCGCCGGCGGGCGTGCTTGAGAATATGGCTCATCGCGCCGGTCATTGCGCAGCACTCCGCGCGTAGCTCCCAGGCCTGTTTCTTGCTCGGGGCGCGGTTAACAATGCGCTCTAGGGCGGTGAGTGTGGCGATAGAATGGGTGTTGCGACGGGCGTCGGCAATAGCACGGCGCTGTAGCCGGGTAAATTTGGTGCGGCCAAAGTAGCTCTCACACAAAAGAAGCAGATCGGCCGCGATGGCATCGGGCGCGCCGTGGTCCATAAGCTCGGACCCGGACATGCCCTGGCACCCGGCGATGATGTCCATGCCGGGGCCTAAGGCAGTGAGGTAGGTCTCGAGTGCGTTCATGCCTGCAACGCTACGACGCGCACCTACACCGGCGCACGGCCGGCGCAACCGCTGCGGCCAGTTGTGTGGATAACCCGGCCTACATACCCGAGGCGGGGCGGAAAAGCTGTGGATAACCCCGAAAAGTGTCGTATAGATTAGGCAAACGCGAGCCGTCGCGTGCCATCCACGTGGGGGAAGACGAGAAAGCTCAGGCCAAAAACCACCAGCCATACCAGGCCGGCGCCCCACGCGGGTAGGGCCACGATGGGGGCGAGCATCACCATAAGCCACAGAATCATCAGCGGCACGAGCTGTGCGATGCTAGGAACCAGAGTGACATTGCGCTTGGTGGCATAATCGCGCATCGTGTGGCGGTAGGGGTGGGCAAAGACGAGAACGAAAGCCGCCACGAGGCACACGAGCGCCCCGATTAGTGCAGCAAAAATATGTGCGCGGCTGGCCAAAAGCGCCACGGCCGCACCGATGAGGATGGACGAACCCAAACGCACCCATGGCGGAGTGGGAATGGGGGTGGTGTGCTCGCGCATGGCACCGTAGGCAGCGTTGAAGTTCATGCCGCTAAGGCTACCATTCGAACATACACTTGCATGTGTCCGGGTGAGGGTTCATACTATTCGGGTGAATCAAACGAGCGTTCGCCTAGAAAAAGCGGTGGCCGGACTAAGTAGGTCGGACCGTGTGGCGATGCTGCGTACTCGCATGCGCGCTATGGAGCGTGGCCCGGAAGAGGAGCTGGTAGATACGCTTCCTGGCCTGGCACGTCTGCTTCCTGCGGGCGGCTTGGCGCGCCGGCACGTGGTGCACTGTACTAACTGTCCAGCGCTTGTGGTGGAGCTTATCTGTCACCTCACGGCCCGCGGTGGGCATGTGGGTGTAGTGGGGTGGCCAGATCTTCTACTCACACAAGTGGCCGAGGAAGGTGTTATCGAACGTGTGGTAACCGTCCCAGATCCGGGCGTGGATTCCTGGATGGTGACAGGGGTATTGGCGGAAGGACTGGACCTAGTCATCCATCATGGGCCGCCCGGTGAGGTGAGCCCAACCAAGGCCCGGCCGGTGCTGGCGAAGGTGCGCGGCGGGCGCGCGGCGGTGCTGACGGTGGGCACGCGCTTGCCCGGCACGGCGGTGGAGATAGGGGCGCAGGTGAGTGCCTATCGGGGCGTCGGCAAGGGCAGTGGGCGCATTCGCGGCGTGGACATGGACGTTGAGGTGACCTCGAAGCAGGCTAGCGTGCATGGGGTGCTCACGGTGGGCCAACACCGCAGACTGGAGGCCGTATGAGGGTAGCGGCCGTGTGGTTTCCGGATTGGCCCATCCAGGCCGTCGGCGGGCAGGGCCCTATGGTCATTGCGCGCAATCACGCGGTTGCGGTATGCGATAGGACGGCGCGCCGGGCGGGGGTGCGGCGGGGGATGCGCCTGCGTCAGGCCCAAGCGCTGTGCCCCGAGGCGACGGTGGTGGAGGCCAATCCGGATCGGGATGGTGCGGCGTTTGCGGAGGTTGCGGCCGGTTTGGATGCGGTGGCGTCCTCGGTGGAGGTGCTGCGCCCTGGTTTGGCCATTGTGGACGCGGGCGCGGCGCTGCGCTACCACGGGGAGAAAGCATTAGAGATGCTTGTCGACGCCTCTTCGTACGCCGGCTTCGATTCCACCCTCGGCGTCGCCGATGAGATTGCTACGGCTGTCATCGCGGCCCGGCACCGTGGCATGGGTGCGGTGGTGCCAGAGGGCGGCTCGCGAGAGTTTTTGGCCACCCAGCCCATAGGAGTGCTCGCCGCCGATGAGGCCTTGGGCTTTGATGCTGGGTTTGTTGCGCAGCTCGATAAGTTGGGTGTGCGGCGCCTGGGTGACTTAGCGGCGCTGCCGTTTAAGCAGGTAGCCACCCGTTTCGGTGAGACCGGGCGTCGCGCGCACGAGTTGGCCCAAGCCCGTGCGGATAGGCGCGTAGCTCCAGAAATGGCACGCCCAGACCTGGCCGTGGAAATGGAAGAGCGCATCGAGCGCGTGGACGCGGCGGCCTTCGCGGCCCGTCAGCTAGCGTCCCGGCTGCATGCCCGCTTGGAAGAGGCCGGCAAGGTCTGCCTGCGGCTGCGCGTGGTGGCGGAGTTTGGCACCGGCGAGGAGTTGGCGCGGGTGTGGCGCACACAGGAAGCACTGACGGAGCAGGCCACCGCGGACCGCGTGCGCTGGCAGCTCGATGGCTGGCTCTCGCGTGCCACTGGTGGGGGCGCGGCTATCCGCCGCCTCGCACTGGAGCCGGTGGAGGTGGCCACCCCGTCCGCCACCGGGCTCTGGGGCGGAGAGGGATCTCAGGAGCAGGTCAAACGTGTGATCGCTCGCGTGCAATCGCAGCTGGGGGTTGACCGCGTGCTGCAGCCGCGGGCGGTGGGCGGCCGTGGGGTGGCCGAGCGCATCGAGTACGTGCCCTATGGCGAGCAGCGCGACGCACCGCCACAAGGCGAGTGGCCTGGCCGTATTCCGGCACCCCTGCCTGCGCGGCTGGGCGGTGGGCCTAATCATCCGGCCGCGCGCATCCGGCTTATCGACGCCGCTCGTCGCGAAGTATTCGTCACCGCCGAGGCTCTCCTTTCGGGGGCGCCGGTGGCATTGAGCTGGGGCGCTCATCGCTTCCGCGTGCTGGGCTGGGCCGGTCCCTGGCCGGTGGATACGCAGTGGTGGACTAGTAACCCGCAGCACGTAGCGCGCCTGCAGGTGGTGGGCCAAGCCGACCACGAAGAGCACCAGCGGGCCTGGCTTTTGGTATGGTCCGGCGGGCGCTGGCGGGTGGAGGCGACCTATTAATCGCGAATATCGACTACGAGGCGGGTGGGGTTATCGAGCACCTGCACGGAATAGGGCTTGCGCGAGGTCATGCCGATGACGAATTGGCAGCGGCCCTCGTAGGTACCGCCATTGACCACCTGGGTGACGACTCCCTCTACGGGGGCATCCACCACGCCGATGTGGGGATCGTCCTTCCCCGCCTCGAAGGGGTAGACCACGCCGTCGATATTGACATTGAGTGCGGTCTCGCCGGAGTGGTCAATAGTCTTGCCAGAACCCTGCTGCGTGGGCGTGTCGGCATAGTCTACGAACCAGCCGGGAGAGCCGCTGCCGTCGAGTTCGAAGACGACGCGCTCGAAACCCTCGTGCTGGCCGATGCGCACGTTGGTCACCGTGAGCTCGGAGGGGGCCTGCGGCCGGAGGGTTTTCATTTCCATATTGGCCTGGCCTAGTGGATTGAGCCGGGAGTTATCCGCAGATGCAGCCATGGTGGTGCGGTCCGTCTCTTGGGCGGCGCAGCCGCTGAGGGAAGCAGCGACGAGGAGTGTTGCGGCGAGACGGACTTTTAGCATGCCCCCTAGGTTATAGTTTCGGCCGTGAACTGTATAGCCGAGGGGGTATTTCGTGGCCGAATTGTGGCCAAGGGTGTGAGCTGAAATGCAGAAAGGTTAGGCTTAGGTATATGACCGAGTTCTGTTCAGATATCCAGGTAGAGCCGCTGCCAGGCACGGCGAAGAAGGAATCCGTCTATGTGCTTTTTGAGTGGCCGGGCGGATGGTCGCGAGACGTGCTCGATGGCGATACCTTTGGGCCGGATCTCACGGCGCAGCTCAAGGCCAAGCTGAAAGGCGTGGCGGGGCTGCAGCTTATCCGTCGGCCGGGCCGCGACGGCCGCCAGGTAGGCAAGATGCACCGCTGCTACCTGGTGTGGGCCGAGCAGGGAGTGATGGAACTCGTGCTGCTGACAGAGCCAGAGAAAATCCTCGATCTGGATCTGACCGGGCCTGGACGCAATGGAGGCGGCGCAGTGGAAACACCGCTGGTTTTGGTGTGTACGCACGCGAAGCGCGATACCTGCTGTGCGGTCAAGGGGCGGCCGTTGGCCGCGGAGCTGGTGGAGGATTACCCGGATATGGTCTGGGAGACCTCGCACACGAAGGGACACCGGTTCGCGCCATCGGTCATGCTCATGCCGTGGGGCTATTCCTTTGGACGAATGAATAAAGAAGCCGCCGCGCAGATGATTGCGGCGGCGGCGCGGGGAAAGTATTTTTACCCGGTAAATCGCGGGCGCGGTATTTTCGGCCCGCGCGGCCAGGTGGCGGAGTTGGCGGTGGCCCGAGCGCTTATCGACGCCGGCGAGGAGCTCTCCTACGGCCAGCTCACCGCCACTGATAGCGGCGAGGTCAGCCACATTGACGGCCGGCGCTGGCGCGTGACGCTCGAGGAGCGCGAGGTAGAAGGTGTGGTTTCTTCGTGTGGTGACGCCCCGAAGACGGGCCAAGCCATCGTAGCGACCGGCGTGGAGCCGGTCGCGGGGTAGGGCGCCGTCGGCAAGCGGGGGCTAGCGGCGCATGACCTTGGAGGAGAGCCAGTTGCCGAAGAACTGGGCGGCCTGCACCAGCACGATGATGATGAGCGTGGCCACGACGGTGACTTCCCATTCGAAGGCGCGGTAGCCGTAGACGATGGCAAAGTCACCCAAGCCGCCGCCGCCGACGTAGCCGGCCATAGCGGACATGTCCACGATGGCGATAAACAGGAAGGTGTAGCCCAAAATCAGTGGGCCGAGGGCCTCCGGGACGATAACGGAGGTAATGATCTTCCACGGCGAGGCACCCATGGAGCGGGCGGCCTCGATAACGCCGGGGTCGATGGACACGAGGTTTTGTTCCACCACGCGGGCCACGGAGAAGGTCGCGGCGATCACCATGACGAAGGTGGCCGGTCCGCGGCCGATGGACCCGCCCATCACTATGACGGTCAGTGGCTGGGCAAAAGCCAGCAAGATGATGAACGGGATGGGGCGGACGAAGTTAACCAGCAGGTTGACAATGAAATAGACGAACCGGTTTTGCAGGATGCCGCCCGTGCGGGTGGTATAGAGCAGCATGCCTAGGCCAAGGCCGAGGATGCCGGAAACGATGAGGGTAGTCGAGACCATGATGAGGGTATCGACGATGGCATCGGCCAGTGAAGGGCCGAGGCGGTCCCAGTTGGCTTGGGCGAGGGTGGTGACGGTCATCGTGCAATCTCCTCAATCTGGGTGGTGGTAGAAAGCGTGCGGTAGAACTCTTCGATGGCGTTATTGTCGCCGCTAAGTCGCACGGTCAGCTTGCCAAAGGAATGCTGTTGCAGCGTGGTGATGCCGCCGTGGACGACGGCGATGGATACGCCGGCTTCCTTGAGCCGGGCGGCGGCGGTGAAAAAGCCGGATTCCTCGGTGAGGTTGATGGTAAACAGGCGGCCTTCGTGCGCGAGCAGATCGTCGGTTTCAACGACGTCGGGCTCGTTGCGCAGCGAGGTGGCTACGAACTTGGCGGCCACGGAGGTCTGTGGGTTGGAAAAGACCTCGTAGACGCTGCCTTGTTCCACGACGCGGCCGTTTTCCATCACGGCGACCTTATCGGCGATGGAGCGTACGACTTCCATCTCGTGGGTAATAACCACGATGGTGATGCCAAATTCCTTGTTTACCTGACGCAGTAGGTCGAGGACTTCCTGCGTGGTGGTGGGGTCGAGGGCGGAAGTTGCTTCGTCGGCAAGCAGCAGCGAAGGGTTGGTGGCCAGCGCACGGGCAATGCCGACGCGCTGCTTCTGGCCGCCGGAAAGCTGCTCTGGGTAGCTCTTGCCCTTGTCTCCTAGGCCGACGAAATCCAGCAGCTCTTGCACGCGCTTGGCGCGCTCCTGCTTGCCGACGCCCTGCAGCTGCAGCGGGTATTCAATATTGCCGGCTGCGGTGCGCGAGTTCATCAGGTTGAACTGTTGGAAAATCATGCCGATATTGCGGCGAATGCCGCGCAGCTTCTTTTCGGACATGCCAACGATATTGGTGTCATCAAGCAGCAGCTCTCCCGCGGACGGGGTGTCCAAGCCGTTGATCATGCGTACAAGGGTGGACTTGCCGGCGCCGGAGTAGCCAATGATGCCGACAATTTCGCCGGGCTCAATGGTCATGGAGACATGGTCGAGTGCCTTAACTCGCGCCTTTTTCTGCTTAAAGATCTTGGTGATCTCGCGGAACTCGATGCGGGTGCCGCGTTGAGTGGAATCTGCCACGTGTTTGCGTCCTTAGTTAGGAAAGTGCCAAACCCCGCCGGGGGTTCCGGCGGGGTAAAAGCAAGGGTGATTAGTCCAGATCTGCTTCGAGCTTATCTAGGATCTTCTGCAGATCCTCCTGGCTGCGCTCCACCTCGACGGAGGTGCCGGCGGAGTCTTCATCGACGCCCTCCTGGACGGCGTCGGAGTGCCATAGCTCGGCAAGCTTCTTGATGTCTTCGTTATCGGCGTCCTCCTCGCGAACGGCGAAGACGTTGATGTACGGTTCTGCTTCTTCAGAATTTGGATCGTCTTGGAAGATGGCAGTCTTCGGATCGATGCCGGCGCGCTCCAGGAAGGAGTTATTGATGATGGCTGGCGTGCCCTCGCCGTGCGCGGACGTGGTCTGTGCGGCGTCTACCGGGGTGACCTTGACCTTGGACTTCTTTTCATCAATGTCCAGCGGGGTGGGCTCCAAGTTGTCCTTGTCCTTCAGGGTAAGAAGGCCGGCCTGGACTAGCACGTTAATGGCGCGGGCCTGGTTGGTGGAGTCATTCGGGATGGCGACCTCTTCGCCCTCGATGCCGTCGAGGGAGTCGTGGTCCTTCCAAAACAGTGCTAGCGGCACGATTTCGGTGGCCACGATAGGCACCAGGTTGGTGTCATTGCCGTGGTTGTACTCCGCCAAGAACTTCAGGTGCTGGAAGTTATTGGTATCCAACTCGCCTTGATCCAGAGCCTGGTTCGGGGTGTTGTAGTCCGCGAATGGCTGGATATCAATGTCATAGCCAGCGTTTTTCGCTTCCTGCTCGAATGCTACCCACGCCTTCTTGGCGTCGTCGGTGGTGCCCACCTTGATGGACTTGGAATCATCGGAGGAGCAGGCCACCAAGCTGGTGGAAGCGATAGTTACAGCGGCGGCAGCAGCCACTACGCGACGGATCTGCATGGGGGTTCCCCTTCTTGTAGGAGTTGAAATAATTTGTCTGTTTAGCAACTTAGCAATCAGCGAACCGCTTTGTCTATTGTCGGCATCACGTCTTACGGGGTTGTATAGAACAATGATTCGATATTACGCTGTGCGGGGTGGAATTTAATGGCGGAAAAGCACTGTCGTGGTCGCGGGTGGAGCGCATTCTCTCTGGCCGCGAATCTGCCGCGCCCGTGCCGGTTAATCACCTTCATGGGCCAGCCGATTCTGCTCAGCGCGGCCATTCTGCCGTCCCCTTTGCGGAGTTGCACGCGGTAAGTTCGTATAGCTTTCTCGACGGCGCTGCTGAGCCGGAAGAGCTGGTTGGCCGGGCTGTGGAGCTGGGGCTCGAGGGGCTGGCAATCGTGGACCGCGATGGCTTTTATGGGCTCATGAAATTCGCTGAAGCCGCTGCTAAAGCGAATCTTCCGGCCGTATATGGCGCGGAACTATCGCTCGCGGAAGCGCCGGTGACCGTGTTGGCGCGCACCCCGGAAGGCTATCGCCGTTTATCGCGCCTTATTGCACACGCGCGGATGGAAGCTGGGGAGAAGGATCGGGTGGATTATCCGCCACTAGATGAGGTGGCGCGCGAGTTGGAAGGGGAGTGCTTCTTTCTGGTGGGGCCGGAAGCGTTAGCAGAAATCGATAACCTGCTCGAAAGAATAAAAATAGACAGCATAGTTCTCGAATATTCGTGCAGCATGTCCCCTGAGGATGCGGATCGGCACCGGTTCCTCGATAAATACAATAACCTGCGGGCCATCGCAACCGCACGGCCCGCGGCCGCGACTCGTGATCAGGCTCGGCTCGCCGCCGCCAAGCGCGCCTTGGCTCGCCGCGAATCCCTCGCGGCCGCTGCGCCGCACGCCCACCCCATGGGCGCCGGCTGGCTACGATCCGGCGAGCAGATGGCACAACTTTTACCTGACCGGCCGGAGCTTATTGCGGAAACTGTGCGTCTGGCTCGCGAGTGTTCCTTTACCTGGGATGCGCTTGCCCCGAACCTGCCGCACTTTCCCGTTCCGGAGGGGCATACCGAGATGAGCTGGCTGGAGCATGAGGTCTGGCGCCGTGCCAAGGAGCGTTATGCCTCGCGGCCGGCCGAGATTAAGCAGGCGGCGAAGAAGCAGATTAGGCATGAGCTGGGCGTCATCAAGCAACTGGGCTTTCCCGGCTACTTCCTAATTGTGTGCGACCTGGTGGATTTTTGTCGCCAGGAAAATATTTTGTGCCAGGGCCGCGGCTCGGCCGCTAACTCTGCGGTGTGTTTCGCACTGGGTATTACCAACGCCGAGCCCATCTCCGCGCAGCTGCTTTTTGAGCGCTTCCTTTCCCCGGACCGCGATGGCCCGCCCGATATTGATATTGATATTGAGTCCGGCCGCCGCGAGGAGGTAATCCAGTATGTCTATCGCACCCACGGCCGGGAACGCGCAGCACAGGTGGCCAATGTCATTACCTATCGCCGCAAGGGCGCGACCCGCGATGCCGCCCGCGCGCTGGGGTATCCGCAGGGCTCGGCCGATGCGTGGTCGAAGGGTACCTCCGAGCCGCCTGCCGATGTTTCCTCACTGGCTGAGCAATTCCTCGGCCAGCCCCGCCACCTAGGAATCCACTCCGGCGGCATGGTGCTGTGTGACCGCCCCATCGCGGACGTCGTGCCGATGGAATGGGCCCGCATGGAAAACCGCTCCGTGCTGCAATGGGATAAGGACGATTGTGCGGCCGCCGGCCTAGTGAAATTCGACCTGCTCGGCCTTGGCATGTTGGAGGCGCTGCACCACATGATTGACGCCGTGCGCGCTACCACCGGCCGCGAGGTGCACTTGTGGGAGCTCGACCTCGCCGAGCCGGAAGTCTATGACATGCTCTGCCGCGCCGATGCGGTGGGTGTCTTCCAGGTGGAATCTCGCGCGCAGCTAGCCACGCTGCCGCGCCTGAAGCCGCGCCGCTTCTTTGACCTGGTGGTGGAGGTCGCGCTTATTCGGCCCGGCCCCATCCAAGGCGGGTCCGTGCATCCCTACCTGCGCCGCCGCGATGGCTTGGAGGAGGTCACCTATGACCATCCCGTGTTGGAGAAATCCCTGGGCAAAACCCTGGGCATCCCGCTTTTCCAGGAACAGCTGATGCAGATTGCAGTCGATGCCGCCGGCTTTTCCGGCGCCGAGGCCGATGACCTACGCCGCGCCATGGGGTCGAAACGTTCCCCGGAAAAGATGGACGCGCTGCGCAGCCGTTTTTATGCTGGTCTGCGCGAGACTAATGGCATCGAGGGCGAGGTAGCCGATAAGCTCTGGACCAAAATTGTGGCTTTTGCCGCCTATGGTTTCCCGGAATCGCACTCGCAGTCCTTTGCCTCGCTGGTGTATTTCTCTGCGTGGTTTAAGTATCACTACCCGGCGGAATTCTGCGTGGGCCTGCTGCGCGCGCAGCCGATGGGCTTTTATTCCCCGCAGTCGCTCATCCAAGATGCCCGGCGCCACGGTGTGCGGGTGCTGCCGGTGAGTATCAATGATTCTGGTGCGCAGGCCCGGGCGACAAGGTCGGGCGAGATTCGGTTGGGCCTGAACCTCATCAAGGGGCTGGGGGAGTCTGCCGCCGAGCGCGTGGAGGCGGCCGCGCCTTTTGCTAGCGTGTCCGATCTTTCGCGCCGGGCGGATCTCAGCGTGGAGCAGGTGGAAGCGCTGGCCACGGCTGGAGCATTGGAGTGCTTGGGGCTGGATCGTCGTCAAGCGTTGTGGCAGGCCGGAGTTGCCGCCACCGAGCGCGAGGGAATGCTGCCTGGCACTTCCGCGCTGGCTGCACCGCACCTGCCTGGCATGTCCGCCTTCGAGCTTATGGCTACCGACGTCGCCTCCACCGGCGTGACCCATAACCAGCAGCCCATGGAGCTGGTGCGTGCCTCGCTTGCCGACGTCCTACCTGCTTCCCAACTTCCCCATGTTCCCGATGGCACCCGCGTGTGCATTGCCGGCATTATTACCCACCGCCAGCGCCCGCGTACCGCATCTGGCCTGACCTTTTTGGGTGTGGAGGATGAAACCGGCCTGATGAATGTGATGGTTTCACCTGGATTGTGGTCGCGGCACAAGGTGTTGGCCCGCACCGCCCGCGCAATGATTATTCGAGGCATCGTGCAAAATGCCACCGGGGCGGTCAGCGTGGTCGCGGACAAGCTCGAGCCGCTGGACTTTGGCGAATTCCTCTCCCGCGGCTCCCGCGATTTCCGCTAGTTTCCTCCGCTGCGCAGCTCGTCCGCGTTGAGCTTATTGGCCAATTCCTTGGCTACCGCAAAAGGGATCCACAGCAGTTGGGTATAGATGAGCTTGGCAAAGAAGATGGCGATACTAGCCCCCGAGGTCGCCTCCTCCACTGCAACCTGCTCCGCCCCGAGAAAGCGCAGGCCGAATGCGGTGGTGACGGCGACGAGGAAGAGCACTATAGAAATAACCACTGCGGTCTTAAGTCCTGTGTCGCGGGCGTCGGTATGCAGGCGCAGTTCGTACTCATCCATCTCCGTGGTGGGTGCGTCGAGGTGACGGATGGACTGCCGGAGCGACGTGGTGTAGATGGTGGCCGCGATACCGGCAATCGGCCATAGCAAGTTAGACAAGCTGAGCGTGAAGAAGTGCAGGGCCGCAGCCACGATGGCCAGGCCGAGGAAAATGTCGCCGGCCAGGACAAGGCGCTTGCGGCGAGAAACGGAGGCGGGGATTGGGCTAGCCATTAGGAATTCTTCCTATAGATTTCAGTGGACATGGGAGAAAATTCCTGGCGGGAAAAGATAGCCTCCACGGGGAGATCAAAGACCTCGCAGACGCGGAAAGCTAGGTCCAGGCTGGGCGAGTGGTCGCCGCGCTCAAGCGCGCCGACGGTCTGAGGATTGACGTCGATGGCCTCGGCCAACTGTGCGCGCGACATGTCCCGCTCGGCGCGCAGCACACGAACCCGGTTATAAATGGGTGCGGAGGGCTTCTTCTTTGGGGACATAAGTCAAAGTATTGCATAAACCCAACGACCTGGCAAGGGTTACTACTCGACGCCGAAGATATCCCCTGGCTGGCAGTCCAGTGCCGCGCATAATGCTGCCAGAGTGCTAAAGCGTACGGCCTTGGCCCGATTATTCTTCAGAACGGAGAGATTAACTGGAGTGATGCCGCGCTGGATGGCCCACCAATCGATGTCGAGCTGACGAGGGTACCAATGGTTTTCCGTTAAGGAAACGGTAAGTTGCCCAAGGGCTTCTCCTGATTGTTACTGTCAATAACTATGAGCGAAGAAATGAATCCCGTCTCGCCGCGGCTGGTGACCTCGCGCTATATCCACCATTTGAGCTGGATGTTTCTGCTCGCCGCGGCCGCCGCTGCAGCGGGGTTTTGGTGGACCCCGTGGTTCTACTGGGCGGCCGGCATCTTCGTCGGTCTTTTCTTCTGGCTGCTCTGGCTCATTCCCGCTCAAGTGCGCAATATGGGTTGGCTCGAAACCGACGACGAGCTGCTTATCACCCGCGGCAAGCTCTGGTACACCTTCACCGTCGTGCCCTACGGCCGCATCCAATTCGTCGACGTCACCTCCGGGCCCATCGATCGCGCCCTCGGGCTGAAAAAGCTGCAGCTCCACACGGCTTCGGCCAGCACGGATGCCACCATCAAAGGCCTAGAAGCCCCGCTTGCCGACGCCCTCCGCACCCGCCTTGCCCACCAAGCCCGCGAACGGATGAGCGGCCTATGAGCCCCCAGCCGAGCTTCCGTCGCGTCCACCGCCTTACCCCACTGTTGCGTCTGTGGTCGGTCATCCTGGCCCTCATCGCGGGCTTCGCCCTCAACGCCAACATGGAGGCCCTGCGCGATATCTTTGCCTTTATTACCGGCGAACACCGCGGCGAGGCCTTGCGTGATACCGCCCTTGCCCTCGCCGGTTTCATCGCGGTCTGCGCGGTGGTGTGGCTCGCCTCCGGCCTATGGTGGCGCCGCATGGGTTATCAGCTCGGCGCGGAAGAGCTTTCCCTGCGCCGCGGCCTCTTATCTGTCCAATTGCGCACCGCGCGCTATGACCGCACCCAGGCCGTTGACGTCGTGGAACCCGTCATCGCCCGCCTCTTTCGTCTTGCGGCCGTGCGGGTGGAAACCGCAGGCGGCCAATCATCTGTCATCGAAATCGCCTACCTCAAAAAGTCTGACGCCGAGGCCCTCCGTGATGACATCCTCGCCCGCGTTCACGGCGCTCCCACCTCCCAAACCGAGGCGCCGGCCGAGGAATCGGCTGAAGAAACGGCCGAGGAACCAGCTCTCGTGCCCGAGATCCCCATCGCCCGCTCCCTTATTGCTGCCGCGTTGCGCACGTCCACGCTTTTCCTCGTCGGCTTCCTCATCCTGGTTGTGGTTACGCGGCTGCCGCTCTCGGCCGCGCTGCCCATCCTCGTCGGCGCCCTGCCCAACGCCTGGAACGTGCTCGATTCTTCCTGGCGTTATACCGCCCGCACCGACGGCGAGGTACTCAATATCACCTACGGCCTGGCCGATCGCCGCCGCCAAAGCATTCGCCTTGACCGCATCCACGCCGTGCAGATAACTCAGCCCTTCCTCTGGCGGCCACTAGGCTGGTACGAGGTACGGGTCTCGGTGGCGGGGTATGGGGCGTCGGCAAGCGGAAAGGCTTCTGGTTCCACCCGCATCCTGCCGGTGGGCACCCTCGCCCAAGCCCGGCAATTCCTGCCGGCCGACGCCGCGCCCACCTACGCCTCGCCAGCCCGCGCCAAGTGGGTCTCCCCGCTGGACTACCGCCAACAAACCGTGGCACTTACCGGCGGCTACGTCATAGTGCGCAACGGCCGGCTCAATCGCCGCGTCAAAGCCATCCACACCTCCCATATCCAGGAGCTGACCTACCGCCGCGGGCCGATTTCCCAGGCGCTCGGCCTAGCCACCGTCGGCCTCGACCTAGTCCAGGGCCCGGTACGTATGGACGCGCGCAACCTCACGCTTGCCGACGCCACCGCACTCCTTACCCAGCTACGCTCCCGCCAACTGCCGGAGCTTAAACCGCCCCGTTAAATCCCAATTGGCGCCACGCCTCAAATACGGCCGTCGAGGCCGAATTCGACAAGTTCATTGAGCGCCTGGCCGGCACCATCGGAATGCGCACGTGGTCCGTTACGCGCGGATGATTGATGTGCTCCTCTGGCAGGCCGGTCGGCTCCGTGCCAAAGAGTAGGACATCGCCTTCTTGGTATTCGATATCCGTAAACCACTTATCCGTATGCGTGGTAAAAGCGAAGACGCGCGCGCCCGGCACCGCATCCATGCAGGCCTGGAAGTCCTTGTGAATCTGCACATCGGCCAAATCGTGATAATCCAGACCGGCGCGCTTTAAGTGCTTATCGTCGAAATTGAAACCCAGCGGCTCAATCAGGTGCAGGCTCGCACCCGTCACCGCGGCCGTGCGAATCGCGTTGCCCGTATTAGTAGGGATGACTGGGTTATCAAAGACAATGTGCAGCTGGCTCATGCCTTCAGTCTAGGATGGTGGCTATGAGCGCTACCAAACTAGATGGCACACTGTACCGCGACGAGATTTTTTCCGACCTTGCCCAGCGCGTGTCCGCGCTGAAGGAGAAGGGGATTACCCCTGGCCTGGCGACCGTCCTCGTAGGTGAGGATCCGGGCTCCCAATCCTATGTGAAGATGAAACATCGTGACTGTGAAAAGCTTGGCATCAACTCCATCCGCAAGGACCTGCCGGCCGATATCACCCAGGAAGAACTAGAAGCCGTCATCGATGAGCTCAACGCCGATGATGCCTGCACCGGCTACATCGTCCAGTTGCCGCTGCCTAAGCACCTGGATGAAAACGCCATCCTCGAGCGCATTGACCCCGCCAAGGATGCCGATGGCCTGCACCCAGTCAACCTGGGCAAGCTCGTGCTCAACGAGGAGGCGCCCTTGCCGTGCACCCCGAACGGCTGCCTGCATCTGCTGCGCCGCTTCGGCGTCGAGCTCAACGGCGCCAAGACCGTGGTCATCGGCCGTGGTGTTACCGTAGGCCGCCCCATCGGCCTGATGCTTACCCGCCGCAGCGAGAACTCCACCGTCACGCTGTGCCACACCGGCACCAAGGACTTGGCCGCTGAGACCCGCGAGGCCGATATCGTCATTGCCGCCGCCGGCCAGCCCCACATGCTCACCGCGGACATGATTAAGGAAGGCGCCGCGCTTCTCGACGTCGGAGTCTCCCGCGTCGACGGCAAGCTCACCGGCGACATTCACCCAGATTGCTGGGATAAGGCCGGGTTCGTCTCTCCGAACCCAGGTGGCGTCGGCCCGCTGACCCGTGCCTTCCTGGTACGCAATATCGTCGAACGCGCGGAAAAGTTGGCGTGAATCTAGATAATCCGCACGACGCCGAGCTCGCGCCCTCCCCACTGCCGCCTGCCGCGCAGTGGGCAGCAATTGGCATCTTCGTGGCCGGCGTGGTTATCTCCGGCGGCTATGCTGTCTTCGAATACTGGCGCCGGGCCACGTTCCTCCTCGGCCTGGCCTTGCTGTGGCTCACCGTGGTCCGACTGACGTGTGATTCCAGCCGCGTCGGCGTGCTGGCCGTACGCTCGCGCCGCTTTGACGCCTGCTTTACCGGCTTAGTCGGCGCCGTGATGGCCTTTCTGGCCTTTTCTGTGGACGCGCTCGGTAGCTAGTTATCCACAGGTTTTTGTAGAGCCTTCACCTAACTCGGCCCGAAAGGGTGTGGTTCGGGCGGTTATCCACAGGCTCTGGGCCACCACCGCGCGCCGTTATGCACGGCCGGCTTAGGTTCGGTGCCATGATTTCGAACTACCTGGCTGCCGTGAACTCCCCGATGGTGCTCATCGAGGAGTGCGTTGGGCTGTCGGTAGAAGAGCTCGTCGATAAGGGCTTTAGTGATCGCGAGGCCGCCGAGTTTGCCCGCCTGGCCGATACTTACTTCGGCCGCACCGCCTTTGGTGCTAAACAGCGCGCCGCCCGCCGCACTTCGCTGCCGCTCGACGCGCTGAAAATTATCGAGCACTTCGCACAGAAGATGAAAACCCAGCGGGCGGCCTGGGCATTGCGCGAGGAACTATGTGCCCTGCGCCTTTCCACCAGCGAAATTGATAAGCACGCCCGTCGCCTAGTGCGCGAGGAGCGTACCACCAAGCGCTCCGAAGGCGTGCGCCTGACCCGCCGCCGCGATGACCTGTGGACCCTGACAATTACCGCCGAGTCCGAGTTGGTTGCAGAAATTAATAACCACGTCTCCACCGTCGCCGATGCTCGTCGCGTCTTTGCCGAGGGCGCCTCTACCTCCACAATCACCACCAATGTGGTGCTCAACCTGAATGAGATGGTGAAGGTCACCCACGGCGAGGACGTCACCTTGCAGCTGACCAACGGCGCCCAGATATCTGGTGCGGATCTTGTCCGCCGCGCGCTTGCCGACGTCGGCCTTATCACCCTCATTCACCCCGTCACCGGCCCCGTCAACCTTTATCAATCGCGGCGCTTGGCTACATGGAAGCAACGCCAAATGGCGATGGCAGAAAACCCGGTGTGCCCGTGGCCCGACTGCCACACGCCGGCGGATGAATGCCAAGTCCACCATCTCACCCCGTGGCTGCTCGGCGGCGATACGAATCCCGAAAACCTCACCATCGCGTGCAAGTATCACAATGCTGTGAACGACGATGACCCGAATGCGCCGCCGCGTCGCGGCCGGCTCGAGCGCCGTCCTAGAGAAGGCATCGTGTGGCGCCCGCCTTGGGCGAAGCCACCCGACGATCGCTGAGCCGCTTCGTCCCTTCGCCGCCCCAGCGCAGCGCATAGTGCGCGCTGCGCGGCTTTGGCGATCCTTGCTGCCGCGAGTTTTTTAAATCGAGTACTCGGTGGGATCGCCTGCCGCTGCATCAATGCGTGGGTCCGGCTGGGAAAGTCTAAGGAAGTTGCGCAGTTTGCGATCCATTTGGCGTGACTCGGTAAGGAAGGCGTCGTGGCCTACCGGGGAGACCACCTTGGCCATAGCCAATAGATTTCCCAGATTGCGCGAGATATGTTCTTGCTGGTGATACGGGTACAAGATGTCCGTGTCTACTCCTACGACCATTGTAGGTACCTTGGATGATCCCAGCGCGCGGTTGAGCCCACCGCGGTCACGGCCGATATCGTGGCGGTTGAGCGCCTCGGTGAGAGTGACATAGGAGCCGGCATCGAAGCGGTCGGCCAGCTTGATTCCTTGGTAATCCAGGTAGGAGTTAACGGCAAAGCGATTATCGCGGCGACGGTAAGGCCCGAGCGGGTTCTCGCCGGTCTGTGCATGAACGCCGAAGCGCTCGTCAATTTCTTGTTCGCCGCGGTAGGTCAGGTGCGCAATGCGGCGCGCGGCCGCCAGCCCCTCGCGCGGGCGCTGGGCGGAAGCGTAATAATCGCCGCCGTGCCAGAACGAATCTTGCTCGATGGCCGCGATTTGCGCCGACTGGATGCCAATCTGCCAAGCAGAGGCGCGGGCCGAAACGGCAATGACGCAGGCTGCGTCGAGGAAATCGGGGTGCATCAGTGTCCACTCCAGCGTGCGCGCGCCACCCATTGAGCCGCCGATGACGGCATGCACGTGGGTGATGCCAAGTTCATGCAAAGCGGCACGCTCGGCCGCAACGAGGTCGCGCACGGAAAGCGCGGGAAAACGCGAACCCCAAGCACGGCCATCGTCTGGGTGCGGAGAAGCCGGGCCGGTAGAGCCTGCGCAGCCGCCCAGTGCATTGGTAGCGATAATGCACCACTTCGTCGTATCCAGCGCCTTGCCGGGGCCTACTAGGTCGGCCCACCACTCGGCCACATTCGAGTCCCCGGTTAGCGCGTGTTCGACCAGGATGACGTTATTGGCCCCATGCGGATCGCCGAGAAGGTGGCCGAAGCGGTGGTAGGCAATGTGGGCGTCGGCAAGCGTGGCGCCGGCTTCGGTGTGGAAATCGCCGATGCTAACTAGCTTCATACCAGCGCGTTAAAGCCCAGCTCGAGGTCCGCGATGATGTCATCGATGTACTCGATGCCCACGGACAGGCGGATAGTGGATTGAGTAATGCCGGCCGCTGCCAGCGCAGGTTCATCGGATTGCGAGTGCGTGGTGGTTGCCGGATGCACGGCCAGGGAGCGGGTATCGCCGATATTGGCGAGGTTGGAGTGGAGCTTGAGGGCGTCGATAAACGCCCAGGCTTCTTCGCGGCCGCCGTCGATGTCGAAGGAGAGCACGGAGCCGGTATAGGCATAGCCGAGCTTTTCCTTGGTGGCCTTATACGGCGAGGAGTCGAGGCCGGCGTAGTTGACCTTGGTGACCTTGGCGTGGCCTTCCAGGTACTCGGCGACGGCTTGGGCGTTGGCATTGTGCTTTTCGACGCGCAGCCCCACCGTCTCAATTCCATTCAGCGTCAGCCAGGCGTTGAAGGGGGAGATGGCGGCGCCGGTATCGCGCAGCAGGCCGGCGCGGGCCTTGAGCGCGAAGGCCGAAGCGCCGAGGTCGGCGTATTTGAGTCCGTGGTAGGCCTCATCCGGGGTGACGAAGTAGGGGAATACGGGCTCGCCGTTGCGGGTGACGGTCCAGTCGAAGGAGCCGCCGTCGATAATCGCGCCGCCGACGGCCGAGCCATTGCCGGTATAGAACTTGGTGGTGGAGACCACGACGATGTCCGCGCCGAGGTCCAGCGGCCGGGCGAGGGCGGCGGTGGCGATGGTGTTATCCACGATGAGCGGGACCTGGTTATTGTGGGCAACCTCGGCGATGGCGGGAATATCAAGGACATCAGCCACGGGGTTGCCGAAGGTCTCGCCATAGAATGCCTTGGTATTTGGCTGAACGGCGTCTTGCCAGGAGGCCGGGTCGTCCGGGTCCTCGACGAGGGTGACGTCGATGCCTAGGCGCTTGAGCGTGACGGTAAAGAGGGTGGAGGTGCCGCCGTAGAGACGCGGGGAAGTCACGATGTGGTCGCCGGCCGAGGCGAGGTTCAAAATGGCCGCGGTTTCGGCGGCCTGGCCGGAAGCGAAGGCAACGGCCGCGACGCCGCCCTCGAGGGAAGCGAGGCGTTCTTCCAGCGCGTCCTGGGTGGGGTTGGTCAGGCGGGTGTAGATGGGGCCGGCGTCGGAAAGATTAAAGCGGTTGGCCGCGTGCTCGGCATCGTTAAAAACGTAGGAGGTGGTCTGGTAAATCGGCACATTGCGGGCGTTGTGGTGCCCGTCGAGGTTTTGGCCTGCGTGTACAGAGCGGGTAGCGAAGGACCAGTTGGAATTGGAGTTATCGTATTTCGTCGTCATGCTTGGCAAGACTAGACCAAGCGGTATATATAGCGAACGATTTTGTGGAAACGCGCTGGCAGCCGTGAGAATAAAAATAGACCAAGCGGTCGGTGTGGAGCTTGGTCTGGTGGGGTGTCTTTCTTAGCTGCGGCGGTCGTGTTCCTCGAGCTGATTAGCAATGCGGCTAGTATTCGCGCGGGTGTCATTGCTATTGCGCACGAGCTTGACCACGAGGGCGATAATTCCAGCGAGGATAAGGACGAAAACGAGGATGAGAAGGAGCTCAATCGGACCTAAAGACATCTATTACCTTTCGTTTATAAACGTGGGCTTTACGGTATCACCCCTGTAAAGCCGCCGCGACTGCAGAAAGGCTTTCGCGTAGCTCGGTATCGCTGAGGTGGCCGAAGCCGAGTACGACGCCGTCTTCAGCTTCGGCCCCGCCCCAATAATCGCGCAGCGGGGTGAGTTTGATGCCGCGGGCGGCGGCGCGGGGGACAACGGCCGGGTCGCACAGTAGGACCGCGTGGAGTCCACCGTGGATGGGAAGGAGCTGGGTGCCATCAATGGAGCCAAGCGCTTCGGCCACTAGGTTGCGGCGGCGTTTATAGGTGCGGCGCATGCGGCCGGTGTGGCGTCGTAAAGCGCCGCTGGCAAGGTAGTGGGCGAGCGCGGCCTGGGGGATGGAGCCGACGGGTTGGCCGAAGATATCGCGCACACGGTCCACGGCCGGGCGCAAGCGTGGCGGGAGGACGAGGTAACCGCATGCAATCGAGGGGGAAATGACGGAGGAAAAAGTCCCGAGTAGCACGGTGTGTTCTGGGGCGAGCGCGGCCAGGGCGGGAAGTGGCTGGCCGACGTAGCGCAGCTCGGAGTCGAAGTCGTCCTCGATGAGGAGGGCGTCATGTGCGCGGGCCCATTCGACGAGCTCTGCGCGCCGGGCTGCAGGCAGGGAGCCGCCGTAGGGATATTGATGGCTGGGGGTGACGATGAGGGCGTCGAGGTCGGCGGTGGGAACAGTGACGCCGTCGCGGCCGGTGGGGATTTCCAGCAGCGTGTGGCCGAGGGCCTGGGGGACTCGGCGCAGGCTAGGGTAGCCGGGTGATTCCACGCCCACACGTAGCTGGCGGCCGAGGGCGCGCAGGAGTACCGAAAGGCCATCGCGGGCACCGGCTGTGATGAGGATGCGGGTTGGGTCGACGTTAAGCCCGCGCATGTGGCGCAGGTGCGCGGCGACCTCGCGGGGAAGGTCGCCGGAGGGGTCGACGGCCGCAGCGCGCCACGCGGCCCTCCATTCAGGGGTGAGGATTCCCGCGGTGTCGGGCAGTCCGGGCGTCAGTGACACCAGCTCGGGCTCGGCGGCCGGTATGGGGGCCGGCTCCGGGCGCGGGGCGCGGGCGTGGGGGAGCAGCGGGTTGATGACGGTGCCGGAGCCAACCTCGGCCGTAAGGTATCCCTCGGCCGTGAGTTGCTCGTAGGCGGTGACTACGCTGCCTCGGGAAACGCCGAGCTGCGAAGCCAAGTTGCGGGTCGAGGGAACGCGCTCGCCGGGCCGGAGGACGCCGGCGGCAACCTGGGTGCGCAGGGCCGCGGCGATTTGCACGGGCAGCGGCCGCGTATCAGAGGGAACGAGGCGGAGAGGCACTCCTTCATCATAAGTGGTCTAATCCAACACGCTGAAAATGGCTCTTGTCTTGTACCAATTGTGTGGGCCACTATGTGACCTATGACTGAACAGGTAAATGAACAAGGACGCGCCACTACGCGCGTGAAGCGAGGACTAGCCGATATGTTGAAAGGCGGCGTCATCATGGACGTCGTCACGCCGGAGCAGGCGCGCATCGCGGAGGATGCGGGTGCGTCGGCAGTCATGGCGCTCGAGCGCGTGCCGGCCGATATCCGTGCGCAGGGCGGGGTGGCCCGCATGTCGGACCCAGAACTAATTGAGGGCATCGTCGAGGCGGTGGACATCCCGGTCATGGCCAAGGCCCGCATCGGCCACTTTGTGGAGGCTCAGATCCTCGGCGAGCTGGGTGTGGACTTCATCGATGAGTCCGAGGTGCTCAGCCCGGCCGATTATGTCAACCACATCAATAAGTGGGACTTCGACGTGCCATTCGTGTGTGGCGCGACCAACCTGGGTGAGGCGCTGCGCCGCATCACCGAGGGTGCGGCCATGATTCGTTCCAAGGGCGAGGCCGGCACGGGCGATGTCTCGGAGGCCGTGAAGCACCTGCGCACGATTAAGGCCGAGATTGCCCGCCTGCGCCACCTGGATCGCGATGAGCTCTACGTCGCGGCCAAGGAGCTGCAGGCGCCGTACGACCTGGTCGCAGAGGTTGCGGAGACCGGCAAGCTCCCGGTTGTGCTTTTTGTTGCCGGTGGCGTGGCCACGCCTGCCGACGCCGCCCTTGTCCGCCAGATGGGCGCCGAAGGTGTCTTTGTCGGCTCGGGCATCTTCAAGTCCGGCGAGCCCGCCAAGCGTGCGGAGGCCATCGTCAAGGCGGCGACCCTCTACGACCAGCCCGCCGAACTAGCCAAGCTCTCCCGCGGCCTGGGCGAGGCCATGGTGGGCATCAATGTCAACGACGTGCCCGCGCCGCACCGCCTGGCTGAGCGCGGATGGTAGCCACCGTTGGGGTGCTGGCGCTGCAGGGCGGCGTCGAGGAGCACCTGCGCATTCTTGATGAGCTCGGTGTTGCTACTCGCCGGGTGCGGGTGCCGCGGGACCTGGACGGGCTCGACGGGCTGGTGATTCCGGGCGGCGAGTCGAGTGTCATCGACAAGCTGGCGCGCAGCTTCGATCTGGCCGAGCCGCTGCGCGACGCCGCAGCTGCAGGCCTGCCCGTGCTCGCGACCTGCGCTGGGCTCATCTACTGTGCCCGCGAGCTCGATAACCCCGCGCCGGGCCAGCAGACCTTGGGCCTGCTGGATGTGACGGTGCGGCGCAATGCCTTTGGCAACCAGCGTTTTTCCGCCGAGCGGACAGTGGACGTGGTCGTTGCTAAAGACCAGTCGCTGCCGATTGAGGCGAGCTTTATCCGCGCACCGCTGGTCACCCGCGTAGGCGAGGGCGTCGAGGTCATCGCGACGGCGCCGGGCGAGGACGGCGACGCGGTGGTCGGTGTGCGCCAAGGCCGCGTGACGGCGCTGAGCTTTCACCCAGAAGAAAATGGCGACGCTCGCGTGCACGCCGCCTGGCTCGATAGCTTCTAAATCTGCGCGCATACCAAAGCCGCCCCGCAGCGAATTGATGAACGCTGCGGGGCGGCTTTTGCCTGGGAAGAATTACTTCTTCAGTCCGTCAATGATCTCGTTGAACCTAGCAACTGGGCGCATGACGGCAGAGGTCTTCTCGTCATTTGGCCAGTAGTAGCCGCCGAGGTCGGCGGGGCTGCCCTGGGCGTCTACAAGCGCCTGGGCGATCTCGTCTGCCTGGGAGGACAGCTGGGAAGCCACGTCCTTGAAGGCTGCGGCGAGATCGGCATCATCGGTCTGGTTAGCCAGCTCTTCGGCCCAGAAGGTGGCCAGGAAGAAGTGGGAACCGCGGTTGTCGATTTCGCCTACCTTGCGGGACGGGGACTTGCCCTCATTGAGTAGGCGCTCGGTGGCCTTGTCCAAGGTAGCGGCTAGGACGCCGGCTTTCTCGTTGCCGTTGGTCTGCTTTTCGTGGCGGAAGGACTCGGCCAGGGCCAGGAACTCGCCGAGGGAATCCCAGCGCAGGTGGTTTTCTTCTTCTACCTGCTGGACGTGCTTCGGGGCGGAGCCGCCGGCACCGGTCTCGAAGAGGCCGCCACCTGCCATGAGTGGAACCACAGATAGCATCTTGGCGGAGGTGCCCAGCTCGAGGATGGGGAAGAGGTCCGTGTTGTAGTCACGCAGCACGTTGCCGGTAACGGAGATGGTGTCCTCGCCGCGGCGGATGCGCTCGATGGAGGTCTTGGTAGCGGTTACCGGGTCCTCGATGGAGATGTCTAGGCCCTCGGTGTCGTGGTCCTTAAGGTACTTCTCCACTAGGGACTTGATGTTGCGGTCGTGGCCGCGCTCTGGGTCGAGCCAGAAGATGGTCTTCATGCCGGACAGGCGAGCGCGGTTGACGGCGAGCTTGACCCAGTCCTGGATCGGGGCATCCTTGGTCTGGCAGGCGCGCCAGATATCGCCTTCCTCCACGTCGTGGGAGATGAGGACCTCGCCCTGGGAGTTGCGAACCTCAACAGTGCCCGCGGCCGGGATCTTGAAGGTCTTATTGTGGGAGCCGTACTCCTCGGCCTTCTGCGCCATCAGGCCAACGTTCGGCACGGTACCCATGGTGGTCGGGTCGAAGGCACCATTTTCCTTGCAGTCCTCGATAACAGCCTGGTACACGCCAGCGTAGGAGGAATCCGGAATGACGGCGAGGGTGTCCTGCTCCTCGTCGTTCTTATTCCACATGTGGCCGGAGGTACGGATCATGGCGGGCATGGAGGCGTCAATAATGACGTCGGAAGGCACGTGCAGGTTGGTGATGCCCTTGTGGGAGTTGACCATGGCAAGGTCGGGGCCGTCGGAAAGCGCGGCATCGAAAGCGGCCTTGATTTCTTCGCCATTGTCCAGGTTCTTCAGGCCCTCGTAGATAGCGCCCAAGCCGTTCTCGCCGTTGAGGCCGGCAGCCAGCAGCTCCTCGCCATACTTGTCATATACATCAGCAAAGAAAGCGCGGACGACGTGGCCGAAGAGGATGGGGTCAGAGACCTTCATCATGGTGGCCTTCAGATGGGTGGAAAAGAGCACGCCCTCTTCCTTGGCGCGCTTGACCTGTGCGATGAGGAACTCATCCAGAGCCTTGGCGGACATGAAGGTGCCGTCGATGACCTCGCCCTTGAGAACCGGCAACTCCGGCAGCAGGGTCTGCTCGCCGTCGGCGGTCTTAAGGACGATGGACAAGGTGTCCTCGTTTTCCAGGATGACGGACTTTTCATTGTGGCGGAAGTCGTTGTCCGCCATGGTGGCAACGTTGGTCTTGGAGTCCTTGGACCACTCACCCATGCGGTGCGGGTGCTTCTTGACAAAGTTCTTCACGGCCTCCGGTGCGCGGCGGTCGGAGTTGCCCTCACGCAGCACCGGGTTAACAGCGGAGCCCTTGACGGAATCGTAGCGGGTAGCGATGTCCTTTTCTTCCTCGGTGGAAGGGTTATCCGGGTAATCAGGCAGGTCGTAGCCGGCAGCCTGCAGCTCCGCGATGGCCTTCTTCAGCTGCACCAGGGAAGCGGAAATATTCGGCAGCTTGATGATATTTGCTTCCGGAGTCTTGGCCATCTTGCCCAGCTCTGCCAAGGCGTCTTCGACCTTCTGCTCTTCGGTCAGGCGCTCTGGGAACTGCGCGGCGATGCGGGCGGCCAGCGAAATATCTCGGGTTTCTACGTCAATGCCCGCAGTAGAAGCGAAGGCCTCCACGATGGGCTTGAGGGAGTAGGTCGCCAGCAGCGGCGCCTCATCGGTACGGGTCCACGTAATCTTTGCCATGATTCTCCTAATTAACGTTGGAAAATTGCTCAAGTGCCCAGAATACCGATTTTGTGGGCGGCATGTGGGCCAGTTTGCTGATAGTGATCCCCCATTTGTTCCCCTTGAAAAGGGTTGCGTGGCTAGCATCACCCACTGGCTGGCGGGGTGGAGATATTCACGGCCTCCCGCTGCGGGCATGCTGCAGATAAACGCGGGGTGTACCCTCACTCTCCATGAAAATCATCGACGAGCTAAGCCCGCGCAGCGCCCATGAACCCCGCATTCGGCGTCGTCCGTTGCCTTTACAAACGGAGATTACCGCTGGTCGCCGCGCTATTGTCATGGTGGCGATGGCGCTTGGTGCCTTTGCCATTGGCACTACGGAGTTCGTGTCGATGGGCCTGCTGCCGCTTATCGCGGATGATTTTGGCATTTCGGAAGAAAACGCCTCGACTCTCATCACCATTTACGCGATGGGCGTGGTGGTCGGTGCCCCGCTGATTGCGGCCTTTACCGGCAAGCTCCCACGCCGTCGCTTGATCCTGCTGCTCATTGGATTCCTCGTGGTGGGAAACCTGCTATCGGTGGTGGCACCGAATTACGCCATCCTCATGGTGGCGCGCTTCATTGCGGGTATGCCGCACGGTGCTTATTTCTCCGTGGCGAACCTTTCGGCCGCATCCATGGCGCCTCCAGGCGGCCGCGGCAAGGCCATGGCCTACGTAGGCATGGGTCTGGCCATCGCCACGGTCATTGGGGTGCCGGCCGCGCAGGCGCTTGGCTCCGCGTTAGGCTGGCAGGCGGCCTACCTTGTGGTTGTGGCGCTGGGCATTATCACCGCCATTGCGTTGTTTTTCCTGATGCCGCACATGACGGAGATGAAGCAGACCGATATCCGCACGGAGTTCGGGGCGTTTAAAAACAGCCAGGTGTGGTTCACCGTCATCATGGGCGTGGTGGGCTTCGGCGGTATGTTCTCCGTCTATACCTATATTTCCTGGACCATGACCGAGGTCGCCGGCATGGATCAGAGCCTCATCTGGGTGGTGCTCATGGCCTATGGCATCGGCATGACCATCGGCAATGCCTTCGGCGGCTGGCTGGCGGACCGCAACCTGGAGTTTGGCATCATCTTTGCCTTGGCCTGCCTTATCGTTATCCTTACCGCTTTTTACTTCCTCTCTGGACACGCCATCCCGGCCACGATTTGCTTTGGCTGCGTGGCATTTATGGGCTCGACTCTGGTGCCTTCGCTGCAGCTGCGCTTGGTGCATGTGGCTGGCGACGCCCAGACTTTGGCCGCCGCGCTCAATCAGTCCGCGCTGAACATTGCGAATGCAGCGGGCGCGACCATTGGCGGTGCCGTCGTGGGTGCTGGCTTGGGCTACTCCGCTCCGGCACTGGCGGGTGCTGGCCTGGCGGCTGCGGGTTGCCTGGTGTGGGCTGCGACGATGTGGGATAAAAAGCGTCTTGCTCGCCATTCATAAGCGGACCGATATGCTGTTGGCATGACCCTTACCATCGCGAGCGTTAACGTCAACGGAATCCGCGCTGCGTGCAAGCAGCGCAATGAAAATAACCCCGGCATGAATGCCTGGTTAGAAGAGACTTCAGCCGATATCGTGCTCATGCAAGAGGTGCGCGCTACCCCGCAGCAGGCCGAAAAGGCCTTGGCCCCGGCCCTGGAGGCGGGCTGGCATTTGGCTCTTGCCGACGCCGCCGCAAAAGGCCGCGCCGGCGTGGGCATTTTGTCTCGCACCCCGCTTGCCGACGTCGAAGTGGGCTTCGGCTCCTTTAGCGACGCCGGCCGCTGGGTTGCGGCCACCACCCGCGATATCCGCGTCGCTTCTCTGTACCTGCCTTCCGGTGATACGGATTCGCCGAAGTTGGATGAAAAGTACCGCTTCTTGGACGAGTTCCAAGACATTCTGGCGGATAACGCGGCGCGCACCAATCCCGATGGCAGCCCGGCCGAAATGGTGATCGGCGGCGATTGGAATATCTGCCACCGCGCCCAGGACCTAAAGAATAATAAGGCCAATGAAAAGAAGGCCGGCCACCTGCCCGAAGAGCGCGCCTTCATGGACCATGTCTTTGGGGCGTTCCCGGATGATGAGCCGCAGGAAAAGAAGAACCTGGGGCAATGGCAGGGCGTCGTCGACTACGCCGGCGGCGAGCCGTGGGCCCCAACCACAGAGCCACAGTGGTTCGACGTAGCCCGTCGCCTCCATCCGGACGAAGACGGACCCTATACCTGGTGGACCTACCGCGGCCAGGCCTTTAATAACAACGCCGGGTGGCGCATCGATTACCAGGCGGCTACCCGCCCGATGCTGGAGCGCGCGCAGCGCACCTGGGTGGAAAAGGCCCCCACCGTGGAGCAGCGCTGGTCCGACCATTCCCCACTAGTGGTGGAGTACAGCTGATGACGCCACTATTTAGCGTCCTTTATGTAGTCGGCATTACGGCCGAGTCCATGACTGCCGCATTATCCGCTGGACGCCAAAAACTCGACCTATTTGGTGTCACCATGATCGCCTCCATGACTGCGCTAGGCGGCGGCACGGTGCGCGATATGATCCTCGATGATCCTCCATTTACTTGGGTAGAACACCCCATTTATCTGGTGATTGTCATCGTGGCAGCAGTGGTGACGGTGGGCATGTCCTTCCTTATGCACTACTTCCGCCATCTCTTCCTCATCTTGGATGCCCTAGGGCTCGCGGTCTTTTCGGTGCTGGGCACCCAAATCGCAGTCCACCTGGGCCACGGGTTCATTATTGCCTCGGTGTCTGCGGTGATTTCCGGCGTCTTTGGTGGCGTGCTGCGTGACCTGCTGTCAGATCGCATTCCGCTGGTCTTTTCCGGCGAGTTCTACGCCGCTATCTCGGTGCTGGCCGCGGTGCTCTTTATGACGCTCTACCACGGCGGTCTGGCCGAGGAACCGGCCGCGATCATCACCGCCTCTGTGTGTTTCATTGCCCGCTTGGCTGCGATTTACTTCAAGAAAGGCCTGCCCGTCTTTGAATATCGCGATGCCGAACAGCAGATGGACCCGCGCCTGCGGTTGTCCGCGCGCATCGTGCGCGATGGCGCCCGCAAAGCCAAGCGCAAGGCAGGCGCGGCCACGCGTTACGCCAGCCCCATCACGCGTCCGTTGACTAGGCCTTTAAGCCGCCCGTTTAAGAACAAGACACGAGCTTTTTCTACTGCGGCAGAGGGGGCGGACTACGACGATGTTTCCAGCAACCGCATCGCGCGCCGCCCGAAGCAACAATCGATTACCCGGCCGAGTGGCCGGCACTCGCCAGGGGCGAGGGGAGTAAACGTGGAGCAGCAGTGGAGCTTCAATAAGGGGGACGTCGGCAAGCGCAAGGCGCCTAAACACAAGCAGTAGTGCTACCATAGGCAGGTCAAAAAAATCAGTAATCTGCAACGGAGAAAGTTCATGGCTCGCGCAATTATTTCTTTCGTCCTCGGCGCTGTAATCCTCGGCCTGAGCATTTGGTGGTGGACCATTGTTGGTCCGTCCTTCGCTTTCCTCGGCCCCATCGTGCTCATGGGCGTAGGTGGCGCGCTGATGGTTTCCGGTTGGGCCATCCTGATGGACGTGGTCAGCCCCACCTCCCGCAAGATTTAAAATCTTTGCGTCGCATTCCCTCTGCCCTCCGGGCGGGGGGGAATTTTTCGATCCGGGAGGGGCACTGCTGGGGGAAGGATGTGGACCGCGCGCCGGAGCTAGGGGGTAGGATAAAGCACCATGACTGCAGACAATTCCACCGTTTCCCGCGTCCTGTCCGGTATCCAACCCACCGCTGATTCCTATCACCTGGGTAATTACCTGGGAGCGCTCAAGCAGTGGATTGACCTGCAGGACGGCTATGATGCCTTCTACTTCATCCCTGACCTGCACGCGATAACCGTAGAACAAAATCCCGAGGAGCTGCGCAACCGCACCATCGCGGGTGCCGCCCAGCTTATTGCCCTAGGCATTGACCCGGACAAGTCCACGCTCTTTGTCCAGTCGCACGTGCCTGCGCACACGGAGTTGACCTGGGTCTTTCAGTGCCTGACCGGTTTTGGTGAGGCCTCCCGCATGACCCAGTTCAAGGACAAATCCGCCAAGCAGGGAGCGGACCGCACCTCGGTAGGCCTATTTACCTACCCGATCCTCATGGCCGCAGATATTTTGCTGTACTCGCCGGATTATGTGCCCGTGGGCGAAGACCAGCGCCAGCACCTAGAGTTGACCCGCAACCTGGCCGAGCGCTTCAACAATAAGTACGGCGATACCTTCAAGGTACCGGAGCCGTTTATCCCAGAGGGCGCGGCCAAGATTTATGACCTGCAGGAGCCGACCTCCAAGATGTCTAAGTCCGGTGCCAACCCCAAGGGCTTGGTCAATCTCTTGGACGCGCCGAAAACCTCAGCCAAGCGCATTAAGTCCGCCGTGACGGATGACTTGGGTTCGGTAGCCTTTGACCGCGAAAATCAGCCGGGTGTGTCTAACCTATTGGTCATCCAGTCCGCGCTGACCGGTGAATCCATCGATTCCCTGGTGGAGAAGTACGCCGACCAGGGCTATGGCCACCTCAAGGTCGATACCGCAGATGCGCTGCAGGAATTTACCACTCCGCTCAAGGCACGCTACGACGAACTGATGGCGGATCGCGGCGAGCTCGAGCGCATCCTGGCCAAGGGCGCAGAAACGGCGCAAGAAATTGCCCAGCCGCTTGTCGACGACGTCTATGAAAAGGTCGGCTTCCTTCCCCGCCTGCGCAAGTAGCAAGGGGGCTGCTTCCCCCGTGCTCCACCCTACAAAGGGACAACAGGGCATTTGCCAGTTACTCTAGGTGGGATAAATACTGTGCGAGCAAGAAGGGAAGCACGTGCCTACCACCACGCAATCCTCCTCGAAGAAGACGGACCACTACGGCATCGAACGCGCCAATGCCGACGATCCTGGTGCGGTAGATAAGATCCGCGCCAAGTCCGGATTCGTTGATCATCTGATGCGCATGAACGAGCGCTATGGTGCAGAAGGTGGCAATCAGTTTGCCGCCGGCATCACCTATTACTCGGTGCTATCCATCTTCCCGCTCGCGATGCTGATCGTGGCTACCGTTGCCGCCGTCTTGGCTAACCGCGAGGACTTGCTCAATGATTTGCAGTCCCAGATCACCAGCTCGCTAGATGGAGATATGGGCGATACGGTCAACGAGATTCTCGATACGGCCATTGAGCAGCGCGGGGCCATGTTTGGTATCGGTGGTTTGACCACCCTGTGGTCCGGACTGGGCTGGATGAATAACCTGCGCATCGGCATCTCGGCTATGTGGGGCATCGACGCCAACGAAGGCGGTTCCTTCCTGAAGAAGAAGCTTTCTGACTTGGTAGGCCTCATCGGCCTGATCCTGGCGTTCCTCATCGCCTTTGGCGTGACTGCCGCCGGTTCCTCTGGTCTTACCCAGAAGATTTTTGAGAAGGTCGGCATCGAGTCCTTCCCGGGCATGGATTTTGTGATTTTCTTTGTCGGCTTGGCAGTGGGCCTCTTGGCTAACTTCATCGTCATGTGGTGGATGATTATGATCCTGCCGCGCACCAAGGTGCCGAAAAAATCTGGCCTCATCGGTGCGGCCATCGGTGCGGTGGCTTTCGAGCTGCTCAAGCAGCTGTCTACGGTCATCATGTCTTCTGCTACCGGCAGCCCGGCCGGCGCGGTCTTCGGTCCGGTCATCGTGCTCATGGTGGTCATGTACCTGATTTGGCGCGTGGTGCTGTATATCTCTGCGTGGACCGCCACCACCGCCGAGTCCCTGAAGTTTGCGCACCCGCCCGTCCCAGAGCCAGCCGTTATTCGCGTGCGCAATGAGGTCAAGGAGGGCGCACCGGCAGGCGCGACCTTTGGCATTGGTGCTGCTTTGGGTGCTGCGGCCGTGGGTGCGTTTAGCTTGCTGCGCCGCAAGTAAATCTCCTCCTAAGGGGTGAGGACGCCGCTGCTATTCGGCTTTAAGATAGAACATTATGAACGCCAATGACATCGCACCGAATCTTTATGAAGAATGGGGACTAGACCGCCGCGATGGCGAGCGGGAACTCTTAGTTTTACTGGAGTCCAAGGATTTGTCGCTAGAGCAGCAAGGTCAAGACATCGAGGACCCGCGGCGTGCGCAGCTCCGCATCGCCGCCAGCGTCTTGGGGTCTGCTGCGAAGCGCGCGGAATACGATAAGGCGTGTGAGACGGGTCTGCGCCCCACGTGGGGTGACTTGGGACAGCTGGGCGCGATAGGCCAGTGGAGCCCGCGGCCGCAGCAACAGCACGCTCAGTCCTTCCAGCCCGGTCAGCCGGCAGGACCGGGGCACCAAGCGCACCAAGAACCACGATTTGCGCAGACTGCTAGCCCTTATGGGTCGCCGTATTCACGCAACCCCTTTGCCCCGCAGCACAATCCTTTCCCTCCGGCGGCGGCGAATGCGTCCATGCCCGCACCGCAGATACAGCACCCAGCGCCTGAAATTAGTCAGCGCGCCGGTCAAGATGCGCGTATCGGAATGGCCATTTTGGATCTATTCTTTTTCTCACTTATCAGTGGTAGCTTCGGCGGCGCGCTGCTTTCTGGTGGTGTGGATGAACTCTCGACGTTTATCGGTGGTGTCATCATCTTGCTGCTCTACGTTTTGGGCACTGAGTGTTGGCTCGGCGCCAGCCCGGCCAAGCTGCTGATGGGCTACACAGTGCGCGATGTCGATACCAAAGAGCGGCTTAGCCTCACCCAGTCCGCAAAGCGTCAGTGGTGGCGCCTAGTCAATATTGTGCCGGGCCCCGGCACCTTCGCCAGCTGGGTGGGTGCCGGCGTGCACACCTTCACCATTACGGAGAAAAATAACCGCCGCGGCTCCCACGATGAGTGGGCTAACGCCGAAGTAGTGAAAAAGCACCCACGCAAATAGCCAGCAAAGCTACAGCGCCAGCGATGACCCAGCCAAGCCACCCCTGCACCCCAGCTAAAGAGGAGTTTGCAGATTGTTCCTGGGTATCGGGCGCAGGTGTGGGTGCGGGGGAGGCAGGGGAGTCGGCGTCGGAAAGCAGCTGGCCTACGCCATCCCCAGGGGAAACCTTATAGGCCTCGTACAAAAGCTTTTGGGCCTGTTCCCAGGCACGCGGGCCGTGCTCCACGGTGGTATCGAGTAAGACCGCCTGCAAGCGCCGGCCGTGGCGGTCGAGCGCACCGACGAAGGTATGGTGCGCATCATCGGTAAAACCCGTCTTGCCACCAATGCCGTCCGGATCGTTGAGGAAGAGCCCGTTATCGTTGCCTAATTGGTAGCCGTCAAAATCTCCCCAGCCGGGAAAATCTACGGACTCCGTATCGACAATGCGCGCAAAGGTCGGGTTATGGAAGGCCGCGCGGTAAATGAGGGAAATATCCTTGGCCGAGGTAGACATGCCGGGGGCGTCGAGCCCAGAGTAGCTGGCCGCAAAGGTGGAATTCGTGCCAATCTCGGCCGCCTTGTCATTGACCTTGCGCAAAGTGACCTCGTCGCCACCCAATTCCTGAGCCAGCGCGTGCGCGGCATCGTTGCCGGAGGCCATAAGCAATCCTTCAAGGAGCTGCTCCACCGTGTATTTGCCACCGGGACCGATGCCCACCGCAGAGCCGTCAATCTGTGCAGATTCTTCGCCTACCTCGACCTTCTTGTGCAGATCCAGTTCGTCGATGACCACGAGCGCCAGCAGCGCCTTAATGATAGAGGCCGGCCGGTAGCGGCCGTTAGGGTCCTTCATCGCGATAATCTCGCCGGTATCGATATCGGAGACCATCCATGCTGCGGCCACTACATCCTTGTCCACATGGAACCCCGCAGGCAGGGTAGTGCCACAGGCCTCATCGCTATCCACCGGCGGCAGCGGGGTGGGAGAGGCTTGCCCGGGGGCGAGCCGCTCCGAGGTGGTAGTGGCCTTTTCCGGCCGCTCGGCGTGGGGGCACCTATCGGTATCCGGGGCAGTGGTTCGCGTGGTGGTAGGAGTAGTCGGCGCTTCCGCCAGCGCGAGCGGTGGGCCGCTCAGCAAGACGGCGGTGAGAGAACTAGCGAGAATTCTTTTCATGACATGACACATCTTAGGCCCGTGCCTACGATGGGACGCATGCATGACGCGCCTTTGATTAGCCCTGAAAACAAGGACTCCGCCGCCGACGTGGTGGCCAAGCTTCCTAAGGTCTCCCTCTTTGAGACCATTACCTCCACGGCCGCTACGCCGGAGGAGCTTACCGCGACCATCCGTGAGCGCTACGAGGCCTTGGCCGCAGACGGCGTGGTCTACGCAGAGGTGCACCTAGACCCCGCAGAGCTTGGCCTCGACGCTGCCGCTGTGGTGGAGGCCGCCGCAGCCGCCTGCATCGCTGGTCTTGACTCCCGCCTTGTCCTCGCTGGCTCGGCCCCAGAGGAAGCAGTGCCTGATGATGCCCCCGTGGTGGGTTATAGCCTGCCGCAGGGCCAAGCGAGCGGGGCCGCAGATTTTCGTGCGGCTTACCTGCCCACCCAGATCCAGGTGGGAGAAGACTTCGCAGAAGTAGAACGTGCCGCCCAGGCAGGCGTGAATCGCCTGATCCATCCGGTCAATATGATCGATGACTTCAGCGCGAATATTGAGGGCATTGTGCCCGGCCAGGCCTCTGGATACATCCGCGACCGTCACATCCCGCTCGTCTTTACTCCCCTTGAGGAAACCGAGGACCTCAATGACCACCCGCTGCCACTGTTGCAGCAACTGGGCTTTACCTGCACTATTTCCTCTGGTGATACCACGCTGACCAAGCAGTTCCTCGCGCTAAGCGAGGCCTTTGGGTATGGGCTGGAGGAATTTTTCGATCTCACCGTCAAAGCGATAGAGAATTCCTTCGCTGACCAGGAATTACGGCAGCATCTGCTAGAAACGGTTATCCTGCCAGCATACGAGGAACTATCTGATCCGGAGCTTGCCGGCCCGGATACGGAGGAATCCCTCGCTGATGCGGCAGAAGCCGCTGAAGAATGAAAACGATTAGAGGAGATTTAGATGCCTTCTGTACTTTTTGTTGTTACCGCCGCTGAGGAATGGACGCTGGCCGATGGCACTAAGCGCCCTACCGGCTACTGGGCCGAGGAGCTTATTGCTCCGCACCGCGTCTTCCAGGGCGCGGGCTGGGATATCCACTTCGCTACTCCGGGCGCGAAGGCTCCTGTAGTAGACGAGTACAGCCTGGAGGTTCTGCCAGACAATGTGCGCGAAGCGCAGGAAAATTACCTCGCAGAATTGGGCGTAGCACTGGAAAACCCGATGAACCTGGCCGATGTCAATGAGGAAGACTATGACCTCATCTTCTACCCAGGCGGCCACGGCCCAATGGAGGATCTGGCCTATGACCAGGATTCCGCTAAGCTTCTGCAGGCTCGCATGGATTCTGGCCGCGCCCTCGGTTTGGTCTGCCATGCCCCGGCTGCGCTCTTGGCAGTAGATAACGAGAATTGGCCGTTCAAGGGTTACAAGATGACCGCCTTTAGCAATGCCGAAGAAGGCGAGGAGATGGTGGCCGCAGCTAAGTGGGCGCTGGAGACCCGCCTGCGCGAGCTCGGCGCGGATTACCAGGAAACCGATCCCATGTCCCCGAACGTCATCGTGGACCGCAACCTCTACACTGGCCAGAACCCGGCATCTTCCGAGCCGCTGGCACAGCGCATCTTGCGCGACTTCTAAATGCGCATGCCGCGATTTCTCAAGGCCGGGGCAGCCCTAACCGGGGTTGCCGCGGCCGCTGGGGCGGTGGCATATGCACTAAGTCGGCGGCCGTACCTGCGCGAGGTAGCACCGGGGTTGCGCAGCCCGGTTTTATATCTGCCGATGCACGTGCTTCCCGACGCCACCTTTGCCCGCGCCAGCCGCTTCTTCGCCACCATCGACTTTTCTCGGCCGATCCGGCATGCGGTGGACATTACGGAGCTTTCCGCCTCCTTCGATGGCCACGCTTTTAGCGCCCGCGTACTTACCCCACGCAGTGCTTCCGCAGGAGCAGCCGCATCAGGACCGCGCCCCGTGGTGGTGTGGACGCACGGCGGCGGCCATCTCATCGGTGGTCCGGCCATGTATGACCCGCAAAATGCTCGTATGGCGGCCGAGCTGGGCGCGATCGTGGTAGCCCCGCGCTACCACAAATCCACCCAGGAGCCGTTTCCAGCAGACCATCATGAATGCTATGCCGCGCTGCGTTGGGTACAAGAACACGGCGATACCTTGGGCGGAGATACCTCGCGCATCGCCGTCGCCGGTGATAGCGCAGGCGGCGGACTCGCCGCAGGCTTGGTCCAGCGTGCTTTCGACGAGGGCCATCCGGTCCGCGCACTCGGCTTGGTCTATCCCATGCTCGATCACCGCACCACGGATAAGTCCGGCGCGGTGGGCCAGTTCATCTGGACGGCCGGCTCGAACCGCGGCGCGTGGTCCATGTACCTGGGAAACGATCACCTGGATGTTGACCTGCCGCGCTATGCTTCGCCGGCCACGCGAGCCGATCTCTCCGGCCTGCCGCCGACCTGGATCGGAGTCGGTGGCATTGATCTTTTCTGCGATGAATCCGTCGCTTTTGCTCGAACCCTCGACGCAGCCGGCGTGGAAACCACCCTCGATGTATGGGCCGGTGCCTACCACGGGTTTGACCAGATTAAACCCAAAGCCCCGCAATCGAGTGAGCTTATCGACGCCCTCATTGACCACCTCCGCCGCCACCTTTAAAGTCACACTCAGGGAGGTCAAGCGGTGAACTACAACACGCACGTATCGTGGGTCGTATTCTTCGTCAGCGCTATTGTGCTCGGCCTGATACTGGGCGGGGTCTTTGGACTAGGGACCCTGGCCCGGTCCATTGTCGGGCTCGGCTTGTTTATCGTATGGCTGCTTTTCGATAAATACATGCGCGACCGGAGCCGACGCCAAGAAAAAGAAGAACGGGGCCACTAAACGCAGAAAGCCGCCCCGCTCCTCCCACCTGTTGTGTGGTAGAGAAGAAGTGAGGCGGCACAGACCGTGCTGGTTTAGAACTTGGAGAAGCGCTTGATGAGCATGTCTTCCAAGCCCTTCCACGACTCGGCGTGCTCGGTATAAGGCTTGGAGGGAACGTAGCCGGCGTGCTCGGTAGAGCCGAGCATGTAGCCCAAGTAGTCCTGCAGGCGGGGGTTGGCCAGCATATAGGAGTTAATGGAATCGTCGCCGGCCCAGTCGGCGGCATCGGCGCATACTTCGTAGCAACGCGCCATCTGATCGGAATCGACAGCCTCTGGGCCCTTTTCAATATCGCGCACAATGCCATTGAAAGAGTACTGGTTATCCGGGTGGACCTGTACCTCCAATTCGCCGGCGTTGGCAGCGGAGACAACCTCTTCCCAGGTGGATACGCGGGCTAGGTCGTGGTCATCGTTGTCCATGATCCAGCGCACCAAGGTCTTCGGAGAATCGAAGGTGAAGATTTCGCCCCACTTGCCCAAGAAGATGGGTTTGCCGTCCAGGTAGGTGCGCAGGGTGTAGACGGACTTGGATTGCGCGGTGATCTTGATGGGATCGATGCCGGCGGCGGCCCACGGGGAGTTGTCGTACGGGTCGGCTGCCTCGGCGGCGGCCTTGCGCTTTTCTTCGGCTTCCTTAGCCGCTGCTGCGGAGGCGGCGGCAGCAGAAGAGATGCGCTCCTTGGCATCGGAAACCTTGGCCGCGTCAAAGTCATCGGTGGAGACCACGCGAACGTGCTGATCCAGATCCTCGATGACTCCCTTCCAATTGCCGGCGATGACGTGGCCCACGCCGGACCACTCGCTCATGCCCTGCTCGCCGGAGTAGTGGTCGGCGCCGCGGGAAACATTGCGCAGGATGGAGTGGGAAGCGAAGAAGATGGTGGTGTGTTCTGCACCGGCGACGTCGGCAAGCGCGGAGGCAATCTCCAAGTTGCGGGCCACGGTGGAGACGTTCTGGTGGCTCGGGCGACCAGCCAGAGCCTCCGGCATGCCGATGAGGTCATACTCATGGCGCTCGGCAGGGGTAACGCGGTCCGCATCGCGGCCGGCGAATTGGTCCCACTGCGGATGGTCCAGCAAATCGTGCTTGGTGCCAGACTCCACGAAGCACAGCAGCTCGGCCGGCGAGTTAAAGGCTAGGACATCCTCATCATCGCCCAGAAAGGCCTGCCACTCGGAGCCATTTTGGCGCCACTTGGGTGCCCAGAGGGTATAAAAATCGCCCTCGGTCAGCGAGAGCTTTACAGGTACAATTGCGCGGGTGCTCATGGCGTTTTAGTCTACCCAACGCCCCAAGTAGCGCGCGAGAGAGCATCGGCCTTAGGCCGTAGGGCGCCAAAAGCCTTTGAACTGCATACCCATATTTGTAGTGCGCAGCGGGTTAGTTTGCACCGGATCTCCAGCCTCCACGATTTCGCCATTGCCGGAATACATTGCCACGTGCCCGTCCCATACCACCAGGTCACCAGGCTGGAGTTGGTCCGCGCTGACTTGTTGGCCCACCGCTTGTTGATCCGCGGTGCGGGGTAAGTCCACCCCGGCCTGCGAATAGGCCCATTGGGTAAGTCCCGAACAATCAAACCCGCCGTTTCCGGTACCGCCCCATACATAGGGCTGGCCCACTTGGCTCTTCGCGGCGGCGACGGCAGCCTGACCCGCGGCCGAACCACCTTCGGCCGCGGGCTCTGGTGCGGGGGAGGGAAAGGGAGCCTCGTGTGCCGTGGCGTCGGCACCAGCGCCCGCCGCGGATTGTTCCGGAAGAGCGGTGGCTTGCTGGGCGCCGGTGGGGCTTACGGGGGCGTCGGCAAGCGCGGAGTGCACCGGCCGTTGCGCTACCGGCTGCAAGGATTGAGCGGCAGCGCTGAGATCACCCATCAGGCGTTGCACGCGAGCAGAGGCCATGCCCAGGTGCTGGGAGATAAGTGCGCGAAGCTGAGCCAGAGCGGCTGCACGCGCCGACGGATCCAGCGAAAGGAGACCCAGCGCGGTGGGAAGTCCCTGGCGCAGCAATTGTGTCGCGATGCCCACCAGATCCCGGATGGTGCCTGTCACTAAGGTGCGGGCCTGGCCGAGCGCAGCCGAGATGGTTTCCTTATCGAGGTCGATGTTTTTCGCTGACTCGAGTAAAGGAGCGGGATTGCCGTGGGCGATGGCTGCCAAAGGCGCGGCGGCGGAAAGGTCCGGTACGCGGGGAAGCTCTACCTCCGGAAGCTGCGCCGGTTGCATGGTGGCCATCTGCTTGAGCGCGGTATCGAGCATCTACATCGCCGCCCCAAGATGCTGGCCTAGCGCGGCATCGGTATCTTCTGCCTCGCGCGACATGCGGAAACCGGAGTGGGCTACCTGCCCCATATCGTTGCGTAGCACGCTCATGCGCGCGCCCACATTATCGAGCGCGGCATGCACGGCCTCATTAAAAGCAGTGAAAGTGGAATCTTCAGGCAAAACGGGATGGGGCGGATTCTCTCCTTGGGACTGGGCATGCAGGTCGCGGGCGAGGTGGCGGGCATAGTCGGTATCGATCGTGAAAGGTCTCATGCCCTATTGGACTGCCCAATGGCCCATTTGGTTCCCAAAAAGTTTAAAGTGGTGGTCATGGACATCCACGTAGTAGACCACCCGCTAGCCGCCGCCCGCCTGACACTCATGCGCGATGCGCGCAGCGATAACTCCGCCTTCCGCGCCGCTTTAAAAGACTTGGGCGCCATGCTCGTATACGAAGCATCCCGCGACCTTGCCGTGGAGAACTTCGACTGCGCCACCCCGGTTTCTACCGCACAAGGCACCCGCCTGCAGGACCCGCCCATTATCGTGCCGATCATCCGCGCCGGGCTGGGCATGGTGGATCCGGCCCTGTCCATGATTCCGGATGCACAGGTCGGCTTTATCGGCATGGCCCGCAATGAAGAGACACACGAACCGGTGCCGTACTTGGAAGCACTGCCGGAAGATCTCACCGGCCGCACTGTGTTTGTGGTGGATCCGATGCTGGCTACCGGTGGTTCTCTGCTGCACGCATTGCGCCTACTTGCTGACCGCGGCGCCACCGATATCACCGCCATTTGCATGGTCTCGGCACAGCCAGGCGTGGATGCACTGGCCGAATCCGGCCTGCCGGTACGTTTGGTTACCGCCGCCATCGATCCTTCCCTGAATGAAGATGCTTATATCGTGCCGGGATTGGGCGATGCTGGCGACCGCCTCTACGGCCCGCGCAATATCGACCTTTAAGGTAGTGTTCTCCCTGGAAAGGCGACCGCACTTTCCAGGGGGAGTATATGAGTTTCATTCATTTAATGTGGTCGAGTTATGGCCACGGATTTTCACAGCAATTGCGGCGCGTGCGGAAACGTAGGGGGATTTCGCAACAGGCGCTCGCGGAGATTTCTGGGGTCTCCCGCAGCCAAATTTCCAATTTGGAGCGCAATGAAAATGGCGTGCATGCCATGGCCGACCCGCAGCTTTCTACGGTATATAAGCTGGCCCTAGCCCTAGAGATCCCGCCGGCGGTATTGCTGCCAGCCGGCGGAGACGTGGTGGAAGGGCACTTAGCTGATTCCGCGGTGGCGGCCGCCGAGGATGTCGCGCCCTTCCCACAAGGCTATGTGGATCAGCGTCGGTTTGCCGCTACGTGGAATGGGGCCTCGGCCTAGCGCGAGCCGTATCACCACCTGAGTTACTGAACCGCATGGTCTAGTTGTAGACTTTGCACCCAGACGTATTTCAACGACAGGGAAGGCACGCGGATGATCTCGGAATTCATCAACGAGTGGTTCAATGCCCACCGTGCGGAGGTCATCGCGTGGCGGCGCCATATCCACCGCCACCCGGAAACCGCGAACCAAGAGGTAGAAACCACCAACTTTCTCGCCTCAATCCTGCAGGACTACGGTCTGGTGCCCCAGCGTTTCCCACAGACCGGCCTCATGGTAGACATTGGCCCCGATACGGAATTAGGCCGATTAGCTTTCCGCGCGGATATTGATGCCCTGCCAGTCACCGAGGTCACCGGCCTGGAATATACCTCTGAGGTGCCCGGCAAGATGCATGCTTGCGGCCACGATGTACACACCACCGTGGCGCTCGGCTTGGCCTGCGCGTTGGCGGATTTTCAGCGTGTCCACGACCTGCCGCTGGGTATTCGAGTCATCTTCCAACCCGCCGAAGAAGTATGGGTCGGCGGTGCGACCGACGTTATTGAATGGGGCGCGTTGGAAGGCGTGCATTCCATTTTTGCTATCCACGCCGAGCCCAAGCTGCGCGTGGGCCGAATTGGCATTCGCGCCGGGGCGATAACCTCCGCTACTGACGTAGTGGAGCTCAATATCAAGGGTCCGGGCGGGCATACCTCCCGTCCGCACCTGTCCGCCGACGTCGTCTATGCCCTGGGCAAGGTCATCACCGAACTGCCCGCGCTGCTCTCGCGCCGCGTTGACCCGCGCACCGGCACCGTTTTGGTCTTTGGCCAGGTCAACTCGGGGTATGCACCCAATGCCATTCCAGAGACCGGCAGCCTGACTGGCACCATGCGCACGGCCGATATTGGCATCTGGCGCGATATGCAAAGCCTCTTTACCGAACTGGTGGATCAAATCCTCGCGCCGGTAGGCGTAGAACATGAGCTGACCTATAACCGCGGCGTACCACCGGTGCTTAACGACGACGTCGCAACCGCCCTGCTTGCCTCCGCCGCCCAATCCATCGATCCGCAGGCCGTGGTCCAGGCCCCGCAGTCCTCCGGTGGCGAAGACTTTTCTTGGTACCTGGAAAAGGTCCCTGGTTCCATGGCGCGGCTGGGCTGCTGGTCCGGCGAAGGCGAGCAGCATGACCTGCACATGGGCGATCTCATCGTGGACGAGCGAGCCATCGGCGTGGGCATCAAACTCTTCGGCGCCGTGGTTGAGCAGTTCATAGGGGAGAATGCGGAGACAGACTAACGCGCTTTAAGGTCCCACACGTTAGACTCGTAAGCGACTTTTAAAGTGGAGCCGATAAAGGAGCAAGTGCGTGTTGAACCAGACCAAGCGAATCGTCATCATCGGCGGCGGCCCAGCCGGCTATGAGGCCGCGTTGGCAGGTGCTAAATATGGTGCAGAAATCACCATTATTGAAGACCAGGGCATGGGCGGCAACAGCGTTATCTTGGACTGTGTTCCTTCCAAGTCCTTCATCGCTGGTGCCAATATCAAGACCGACCTGCGCCGTGCCGAGGATATGGAACTTAACCAGGGCATTGGTCAGGCCCATCTTTCCTTGACCGCACTGAATAAGCGCGTGCAGGATCTGGCAAGCAAGCAGTCCTCCGATATCCGCGCCACTGTGGAGTCCCTGGGCGCACGCGTTATCGATGGCCGCGGCTATTTCCCAGAGGATCAGGAAGCCGATGCCTTCGGCGGCCATAAGGTCACTGCCGTATTCAATGAGGATGGCCACGAGGAAACCATTAACGCAGATCTCGTCTTGGTAGCTACCGGCGCCACCCCGCGCGTGCTACCTGGTGCGCAGCCGGATGGCGAACGCATCCTTACCTGGCAGCAGGTTTATAACCTCACCGAGCTGCCGGAGCACCTCATCGTCGTCGGTTCCGGCGTCACCGGTGCCGAGTTCGTCTCCGCCTTTGCGGAGCTGGGCGTTAAGGTCACCATGGTTGCCTCCCGCGACCGCATTTTGCCGCATGACGACGCCGACGCTGCCGACGTCCTCGAGACCGTGCTTAGCGAGCGCGGCGTTGAGCTGGAAAAGAACTGCCGCGTGGAAACCGTCAATCGCACCGAGGACGGCAATGTGCTGGTGACCACTCAAGACGGCCGCGAAATTACCGGTTCCCATGTCATCATGTCTATCGGCTCCATCCCGAATACCAAGGACTTGAAGCTGGAGAACGTTGGCGTGGAAACCGCCAAGTCTGGCCACATTCAGGTTGACCGCGTCTCCCGCACTAATATCGCGGGCATCTACGCCGCTGGCGACTGCTCTGACCTCTTCCCGTTGGCTTCCGTTGCTGCAATGCAGGGCCGCGTAGCTATGTATCACGCCCTCGGTGAGGGTGTGTCCCCTCTGCGTCTAAAGACCGTGGCTAACGCCGTCTTTACCCGCCCAGAGATTGCCGCTGTAGGCTTCACCCAGGCAGAAATCGAGGCCGGTGAGGTAGCCGCCCGCACCATCACCATGCCGCTGAATACCAACCCGCGCGCCAAGATGCGCTCGCTCCAGCACGGCTTTGTCAAGCTCTTCTGCCGCGCGACCTCCGGCCGCGTTATCGGTGGCGTCATCGTTGCACCGACCGCCTCCGAGCTCATTCTGCCCATCGCCATGGCCGTGACCAACCAGCTCACCGTAAATCAGCTGGCCGATTCCTTCGCCGTTTACCCGTCTCTGTCCGGCACCATTACCGAGGCCGCGCGACGCCTCGTGGCTCACGACGATCTGGAGTAAAGTTTCTTTCGGTTCCTTTCTTTTGCGCCCGCCTTGGTAACCAGCCTAGGGCGGGCGCTTTTGCATGCGTTGCTAGAAGGTGGAGTAGGAATGCTCGGCGGTGCGATTGAGCGAAACCTGGATGGGGCGATCTGCTTGTGGAAGGGCACGCTGGGGACAATGTTCACGCGGGCACGCGATGCAACCAGGGCCGATAGGGGTGGCGGCGGATACATCTAGATTAAGAGCATCGGCGTAGACGATGCGGTCGGCCTCAGAGATATCGCAGCCTAAGCCCACGGCGAATTCCTTGCGTGGGGTGCCCCAGGATTTTGCGGTTCCTTGCACAAAGCGGCCTATCCACAGGTAGGCATGGCCATCTGGCATGGCGGCTACCTGGCGAGTGATGCGGTTGGGCGTTTCAAAGGCGCGGTGGACTACCCACAGCGGGCAAGAGCCTCCTGAGCGGGCGAAGTGGAAGGCGGTGGAGGATTGGCGCTTGGAGATATTCCCAGCGCGGTCAGTGCGGATGAAGGAAAAGGGAACGCCGTTAAGGCCTGGGCGCTGGAGAGTAGCCAAGCGTTGCGCGGTGGTTTCGAAACCGGTGCCAAAGTAGTTGCACAAAAGGTCGATATCGTAGCGGGTTTCCTCAGCCATCGAGAGGAACGGTTGATAGGGCATGGTGACCGCAGCAGCGAAGTATTGCGCGAGACCTAAAGTAGCTAATTCTTGGGCTTCGCCTGCCGGAAGTTCGGAGACGAGGCTATCGCAGACATCGCGGTAGGCAAGCAGGCAATATTGGAGCGCCATTTCAAAGACTAGCTGGGCTTCGGAGAGGCCGTCGCGAAGCGCAAGCTCTCGGGTGTCAGGGTTGAAGCTGCGGCGTGGGCCCGGCCGGGAAAAGCGGACGGTAACGCCAAGGTCCTCGTGCATGCGGGAAGCTAGGCGGCCACGGCGTAGCACCCGGTCACCGAGCTGGCCGGCGAGCTCTTCTGCCAGCACATCGAGCTCGTGAATGTAGTTATGGGCGTCGTAGAAAAAATCTCGCACGAGCTCAAAGGGGGAGCGCTCGCGCGCCGGAGCGCGGGTGGCGACATCGACGAAGCGTGGCATGAGCTCCGGAAAGCGCGAGGCGAGGTCGGCCAAGGAGTCTTCGGTGGCCTCGGGGAAGATCCGGCGCAGGTCGGTAATGGTGCGTGCATCGCGGTCGTTCGCAAAATAGCCGGGGTCCAGGTTAAAACGCTGGGCTAATTGCATAAGCACGGTGACGGTAAGCGGGCGCTGGTCGTTTTCGAGCTGGTTGAGGTAGCTGGTGGACAGCCCCAATTGTTTGGCCATCGCTACCTGTGTGAGTCCCCGTTGCTTGCGCAGTGCATGGATTCGTGCCCCCGCATAATGCTTGGTCATCGGTTGCTATGCCGCCTTTCACCGCCATGAGCAGTTGAAACCACAAACTTTGCAGATTTCACTGACTCATTCCGCTAGATTACACACACCATACTTATAGCGCGCAGCACATTCAAGCATTTAGTGTGATCCACAACGCATTTACAGAGTGGAGGAGGATCCATCTAGTGAAGAACCACGAGGTAAGAACCCATAAATCCGCTGAGGATTTCCCCTATGAGGAGCACCTGGCGTACAAGGTGGCAGAAGTAGCCGCGGATCCGGTAGAGGTTCCCGCCGAGACCACCGATATGATCATCAACCGCATTATTGATAATGCGGCCGTGGGGATGGCGTCCGTAGCGCGTGGCCCGGTAACCTCTGCCCGCGTCATGGCTCAGGCACACCCAGTAACTAAGGGAGGCTCCACGGTATTTGGTGTGGATGGTACTTACTCGGCCGAATGGGCCGCGCTTGCCAATGGCACTGCAGTCCGCGAGCTGGATTACCACGACACTTTCCTGGCTGCTGAATACTCGCACCCCGGGGATAATATCCCACCTCTGCTTGCTACCGCCCAGCATAAGGGGCTTAACGGTCGAGACCTTATCCGGGGCATCGCTACCGGCTATGAAATCCAGGTCAACCTCGTGAAAGGCATGTGCCTGCACGAGCACAAGATTGATCACGTGGCACATCTTGGCCCCTCCGTGGCCGCCGGCATCGGCACCATGCTTGGACTAGATAGGGACACCATCTACCAGGCGGTGGGCCAGGCGCTGCACACCACTACCGCCACCCGGCAATCCCGTAAGGGCCTGATTTCCTCTTGGAAAGCCTACGCCCCAGCCTTCGCGGGAAAGATGGCTATTGAAGCCGTTGACCGGGCGATGCGCGGCGAAGGTGCGCCGGCGCCCATCTGGGAAGGCGAGGATGGATTCATCGCGTGGATGCTGCATTCGCCGGAGCGTACCTACACGGTCCCCTTGCCAGAACCTGGTGAGGAAAAGCGCGCCATCTTGGATACCTATACCAAGGAACACTCGGCGGAATACCAGGCCCAAGCGCCCATCGATATGGCCTTTGCGCTAAAGAAAACTCTGGCGGAAAAGGGCCTGAAGACTGCGGACATCGAGTCCATTGTTCTGCACACCTCGCACCATACGCACTATGTCATCGGTACCGGTGCCAACGATCCACAAAAGATGGATCCCTCTGCTTCTCGCGAGACGCTGGATCACTCCATCATGTACATCTTTGCCGTAGCCCTCGAGGATGGCGAGTGGGACCACGAGGCTTCCTACGCGTCCGAGCGCGCCAACCGCCCGGAGACTATCGAGCTGTGGCACAAGATTTCCACTGTCGAAGACCCTGAGTGGACCCGTCGCTATCACTCCAACGACCTGTCTGAAAAGGCCTTTGGCGGCAAGGCGGTTATCACCTTCAAAGACGGCACCGTGGTAGAAGATGAGCGCGCAGTTGCAGATGCCCACCCGCTGGGCGCGCGTCCTTTTGCCCGCGAGCAGTACATAGAGAAATTCACCAAGCTTGCGGCCGGCATCGTGGAGGAGGCCGAACAAGAACGTTTCCTCAATGCGGTCCAGAACTTGGAAAACCTCACCGACCTGACCGAGCTCAACGTTCGGGTGACTGATGCTCACGTGGCCAGCGCGCCTGAGAAACCGAAAGGAATCTTCTAATGGCAGGACTATTTGGCTCTATAAAAACTGCCGCGGAAAAGCGCCAGCACTTCCGCGCTGACCTTGAATCCGGCACCATCACCCGCTTGCCGGGCGCGTTTAATCCCCTGACCGCGCGCCTAATCCAGGATATCGGTGGTTTCGGCGGCGTTTATGTCTCCGGTGCGGTGCTGGCTAATGATTTGGGTCTTCCCGATATTGGCCTGACCACCCTGAGCGAGGTGGCGCAGCGCTCCGGGCAGATTGCTCGTGCGACGGATTTGCCTGTGCTTGTCGACGCCGACACTGGCTTCGGCGAACCCATGTCCGCCGCCCGCACCATCGCCGCACTCGAGGACGCTGGTCTTGCCGGCTGCCACCTTGAGGACCAAGTTAACCCGAAGCGCTGCGGGCATCTCGACGGCAAAGAAGTGGTGGACAAAGACATCATGGTCCGCCGCATTAGCGCCGCGGTCAACGAGCGGCGCGACCCGAATTTCATTATCTGCGCCCGCACCGACGCCGCAGGAGTAAACGGCATCGATGATGCCATCGACCGTGCCAAGGCTTATGCCGATGCCGGAGCAGACCTCATTTTCACCGAGGCTTTGTACCGTCCGGAAGACTTTGAGAAATTCCGCGCCGCGGTGGATACCCCACTGCTGGCAAATATGACCGAGTTCGGCAAAACCGAGCTGCTTTCGGCGCAACAGCTAGAAGACCTCGGCTATAACGCGGTTATTTGGCCCGTTTCCTCTTTCCGCGTGGCTATGGGGGTGACCGAAGACTTCCTGCGCGATATGCAAGAAACCGGGATTCAAACCGATTGGCTTGAGCGCATGCAACACCGCTCCCGCCTTTATGAACTGGTGCGCTACGAGGAATACAACGACTTCGATAAATCCGTATTCACCTACTCCAAAGACACCTACCAGCCCACTTTTGAAAGCTAAGGAGATTTCCCACCATGTCTGATAAGAACCACACCCCCGAAATCCGCAAGGGCCTATACGGCGTCGTCGTCGATGAAACTGCCGTTTCCAAGGTCGTTCCTGAAACCAACTCGTTGACCTACCGCGGTTATCCCGTCCAGGAGCTGGCTCGTTACTGCTCCTTTGAGGAAGTGGCCTACCTGCTGTGGAACGGCAAACTACCAGGCCAAGAATCGCTTATTCGATTCTCCGCCCGCGAGAAGGCCTTGCGCCACCTAGAGCGCCACGTCATCGACCTCATCATGTCCATGCCGCTCTCGTGTCACCCGATGGATGTACTGCGTACCGCCATTTCCTATATCGGTTCCCAGGACCCAGAGGAATACACCAAGGATTCCGAACATATCCGCCGCACCGCGCTGGAGCTTATGGCTAAGATTCCCACTATCATTGCGCTTGATATCCGGCGCCGCCGCGGCGAAGGCTACATCCAGCCCTCTCGCAAGAAGGGCTTTGCGGAGAACTTCCTCTGGATGGTCTTCGGTGATGAGGAAGGCTCCCCAGCTACCAACCGCGCCGATATCGAGGCCTTTGATAAGTCCCTCATCCTCTATGCGGAGCACTCCTTTAACGCCTCCACCTTTGCAGCCCGCGTGGTGACCTCGACCATGTCCGATACTTATTCCGCCATCGTCGCGGCCATCGGCGCGCTCAAGGGGCCTCTGCATGGCGGCGCCAACGAGGCTGTGATGAAAAACTTCCTGGAGATTGCTGATCCTGCCAAGGCAGAAGAGTGGACCAAAAAGAAGCTGGCGAACAAGGAATTGGTCATGGGATTTGGTCACCGCGTCTACAAAAATGGCGACTCCCGCGTGCCAACAATGGAGGCAGCGTTTAAGGAGCTGGCCGAACAACACGACCAAACTCAGTGGGTTGAGATGTATGACGTCATGGCCAAGACGATGGAGGAAAATACCTCCATCAAGATCAAGCCCAACCTCGACTTCCCGGCTGGACCTGCCTATCACATCCTGGGCTTTGACATTGAATTCTTCACACCAATCTTTGTCATGGCCCGCATTACCGGTTGGACTGCGCACATCGTAGAGCAGAACGAGAATAACTCGCTTATCCGTCCGCTTTCCGCCTATAACGGCGAGGAGCAGCGTTCGGTTCCACCGAAGTCCTTCTAAAACGTGTCAGCTCCCCCAGACTCCGGCACCGTCAAGTTGGCCGGAGCGGGGGAGCCGACATTTCTGTCGTGGTTTTTCTGCAGTCGGGCTATGGCTGGATACGCCGCGCCAGGATGTGAATTGCTGCGGTGCAGATAAGGACAGCTAAACCAGCGAAGAAAAACATGCCGGGCCATGGGGCGCCGATTTCTACAGCTCCAAATGATTCAGCGAGAGTAATCACGATGCCATCCGCTAGGAATAAGCCGATGATGATGCCGGCGATTAGCAGGAGCCGAACGAATAGGGAGCTTTGGTTTGCGCTACTTACTACCACACCGATGAGTGCGCCAATGTATCCGGTTATGAGGTGACCACAGGCGAAGCTACCGAAGGTTGCCGCGTAGCAAAACGGAAGGCTGGCTTCTACTGCGCCGGGGGTGATTGCCCACGAAGAATTCGCGTACGCACCCGATTGCAGCGCGATGTAGTAAGCGGTCCAGGCGACGGCTCCAAAAATGAGCGCGGCTAGCCACAGTGTCGCGTGCATGCTGCTAAGCCATTGCCGGGGTCGCATCCCCAGGCCACGCAAGGAACGGTATTCGGTTGCGGCGAAGGCGCAGTAGAGACCCCATATAAAGACTGCGAAGATTCCCCAGCCAGTCGGATTGGCACCGATGGCAGAGGGATCGCTGGGGACGGCATACGGGAGAACCCACAGCAAAATGACGATGATGCTAATAACGATGAGCGCTTTGGTGGCGTTGAGGTTGAAGGACTTCAATAGCTTCATGACTAGGACTCCTCTTGTGAGGTGCGGGTGGATTCATGGGCGCGGGAGACAAGGGAATCAATGAGTTGACCATCGTCGAGGTAGGAAACAGTGACGTGGGCGGCGGCTGCGGTATCAGCTGGAAACGGTACTGGGGACCAGGCATGAACCTTGGCGGTGGAGCCGAGGGAGGATTGGTGGAGGGGGAGGGCGTCGGCAAGCGCGAGTGCTTGCTCAACGTCTTTTGCGCTGCCGGTGAGCACGGGGTAGTGCGGCCGCTGAGATTCAAGATCGGTGGGCTTATTAACAGTGCCGTCGTGCACGGTAATGACCTGGTCAACCAAGCCGACGAGGTCTTCGGCGCGATGAGAAGAGAGCGCGAGTAGCCAATCCGGAGTGGTGGCGGCATGGGCGATGATGAGCTCTCGCAGGCGCGTGCGCGTCGGTGCGTCCAAGCCATTGAAAGGCTCATCGAGCAGAGTGACCGGGGTGCGCGCTGCCAGGGCAGTGGCACAGGCAACCAGCTGGCGCTGGCCGGTGCTGAGAGAGCGATTCTTGCTGCGCTTGTCGACGCCCAAACTATCCAAAAGCTCCTCCGCATACCCCACGTCGAATCTTTCGCGGACGTGCTCTGCGGCCCGCAGGTGTTGGGCCACAGTAGAACCGGAAAGCAAGATATCGGCGCCGGTGCGCGCGATCGCCACCTGTGGGGTATCGATGCTGCCCTTGGTAGGCAGGAACCCCGCTACCGTGCGCAAAAGCGTGGTCTTGCCGGCGCCATTGGGCCCGATCAATCCGTACATGCCGGAGTTGAGAACGAGGTGCGGCACGTGCAGGCGGCGCTTGCAGGTAACGTTCTGCAACTTAAGGTGCGTCATGATGGTCTCCTTCGGCTTCGATGAGGTCAGCGATGTCACTAGCGCTTAATCCCAATGCGGCCCCTTCTTTCAGGAGGGGAACGATGAAGTCTTCCCTGAGTGATTCTTGGCGTTGATGGCGAACCTTCTCGCGCGCGCCTTCGCGTACAAACATGCCCAAGCCGCGGCGCTTTTCTAGCAGCCCTTCCTCGAAGAGGACAGTGAGAGCCTTGGCAGAGGTAGTCGGATTGACGGAGTGGAATGCGGAAAGCTCGTTGGTGCTGGGGGCGCGTGTCCCCTCTGACAGCTCGCCGCTGATAATCATGTCCCTGATTCCTCCTGCCAGTTGCTGGTAAATAGGCCGGGTGTCACTCATGATGTGGCCCCTCTGATTCGTGGCATATGGTTCCCTTCCTGGTGTATGGGTTATCCACCTATGTGTGTAACCATATAACGAAAAGTGACCACGGTCAACGGTAGGCGTGATACGAGGTGGAGCTGCGGTGTAAAAGCGGGTGTCCCCGTTGTGTAAGTTGTTGAATCAAAAATTTGCAACATTTACAGAATCGCTAACCTTGTTATTACTGGTCGACCTGTAGAAATATCCGCAAGGCGGCTCCGTGGCTGGTAAGTGTGGCGAATTAGGCGTCAAAAAGGGCAGACATTTGAGGAGTGGCCCTCTAGACTGAGATGCGGATCACCCAACAGGAGGCGTTGCATCGCGGCGTCTTCCGAGCTGAAAGGAACACAGAAGTGGCTAATCCCGCGCTTCCATCGTTCAAAAAGATTCTGGTAGCCAACCGCGGCGAAATCGCCGTGCGTGCATTCCGCGCTGCCTTTGAAACTGGGGCAAAGACCGTCGCGGTCTACCCTCGTGAAGACCGTAACTCCTTCCATCGTGCCTTTGCAGATGAAGCCGTCCGTATTGGTACCGAGGGGCAGCCGGTAAAGGCTTATCTCGATATCGATGAAGTTATTCGCGCCGCGAAGAAGGCGGAAGCGGATGCTATTTACCCCGGCTACGGTTTTCTTTCGGAGCGCGCGGATCTCGCTCGTGCCTGTGAGGACAATGGAATTAAGTTCATTGGCCCGACCCCATCCACACTGGATTTGACTGGTGATAAGGCTGCAGCGGTAAGCGCGGCGAAGGAAGCTGGGCTGCCGACGTTGCAGGATTCGGAGCCATCGACGGACGTCGATAAGCTGGTGGAATACTCCAAGGATTTCAATTTCCCCGTATTCGTTAAGGCCGTTGCCGGTGGTGGCGGGCGCGGAATGCGCTTCGTAGAATCCGAAGATCAGCTGCGCGAGAAGGCTGCCGAGGCCTCCCGCGAAGCGGAAGCCGCTTTCGGCGATGGCAGCGTCTACCTCGAGACCGCGGTAATCAAGCCACAGCACATCGAGGTGCAGATTCTGGCTGATAGCCAAGGCAACGTTATTCACCTCTTTGAGCGTGACTGCTCCGTCCAGCGCCGCCACCAGAAGGTAGTGGAAATCGCCCCAGCGCCGACGCTAGACCCAGAGCTGCGTGACCGCATCTGCCAGGATGCGGTGAAGTTCTGCGAGCACATCAACTATGAGGGCGCGGGTACCGTGGAATTCCTCGTGGATGAGCGCGGCAACCACGTCTTTATCGAGATGAACCCGCGTGTGCAGGTTGAGCACACCGTGACCGAGGAAATCACCGGCGTCGACATCGTGAAGGCCCAGATGAATATCGCAGCCGGTGCCTCGCTGGAGGATATTCACCTCTCCCAAGACAAGATTTCCATCACCGGGTCTGCCCTGCAGTGCCGCATTACCACTGAAGATCCGAATAATGGTTTCCGCCCGGATACCGGTACGCTGACCGCGTATCGTTCGCCGGGTGGCGCTGGCGTGCGTTTGGACGGTGCAACTTCTGTGGGCGCAGAGGTATCGCCGAACTTCGACTCCCTGCTGGTAAAGATGACCTGCCGCGGCGTCAATTTCGAGCAGGCCGTGCAGCGCGCCCAGCGCGCGCTCAACGAGTTCCACGTCTCCGGTGTGGCCACCAATATCGGCTTCTTGCGCGCCCTGCTGCGCGAGCCGGACTTCACTCAGACCCGTGTGGACACCGGCTTCATCAACGCGCATCCGCACCTGCTCAAGGCGCCGCCCGCCGTCGATGAGTCTGGTCGAATCCTCGAGTACATTGCGGAGACCACCGTTAATAAACCCAACGGCGAGCGCCCGACGGCACTTCGTCCCTTTGACAAGCTCCCCGAGCTGGACCTTTCCGAGCCGCTGCCACGCGGTTCGCGTGATGATCTGCTCGAGTTTGGTCCACAGAAGTGGGCAGAAAAGATCCGTAAGCAGCACGCACTCATGGTTACGGACACCACTTTCCGCGATGCCCACCAGTCCCTGCTGGCCACCCGCGTGCGTAGTACTGCGCTGGTTTCCGCCGCCGAGGCTGTCGCTCGCATGACCCCTAATCTCTTCTCCGTGGAGGCATGGGGTGGTGCGACTTATGACGTCGCCATGCGCTTCCTCCACGAGGACCCCTGGGTACGCCTAGACATGCTGCGCGAGGCTATGCCGAACCAGAATATCCAGATGCTCCTGCGCGGCCGCAATACCGTGGGCTATACCCCATACCCGGATTCGGTCTGCCGCGGCTTCGTCCAGGAAGCAGCCAAGTCGGGCGTCGATGTCTTCCGCATTTTCGATGCACTTAACGACGTCTCCCAGATGCGCCCCGCCATCGAAGCCGTCCTCGAGACCAATACCACCGTTGCTGAGGTGGCCATGGCGTACTCCGGCGACCTTTCCTCACCGAAGGAGAACCTGTACACGCTGGATTACTACCTCAAGCTGGCCGAGCAGATTGTGGAGTCCGGCGCCCATATCCTCGCCATCAAGGATATGGCCGGTCTGCTACGCCCTGAGGCCGCTTCCAAGCTAGTTATGGCGCTGCGCAAGGAATTCGACCTGCCGGTGCACGTCCACACCCACGACACCGCGGGCGGGCAGATGGCTACTTATTATGCGGCTGCGCTCTCTGGTGCCGACATCGTCGATGGCGCCTCCGCACCACTGGCCGGTACTACCTCGCAGCCATCGCTGTCTGCGCTTATTGCTGCCTTCTCCCAATCCAATCGGGATACCAGCATTGACCTGCAAGCGGTTTCCGATCTCGAGCCGTACTGGGAGGCCGTGCGCCAGCTCTACGCCCCGTTCGAGAACGGCATCCCTGGCCCGACCGGTCGCGTGTACAAGCACGAGATTCCAGGCGGTCAGCTCTCCAACCTGCGTGCCCAAGCCGTTGCTCTTGGCTTGGCGGATCGCTTCGAGGTCATCGAGGACACCTATGCAGCGGTCAATGAGATGCTGGGCCGTCCGACCAAGGTCACCCCGTCTTCCAAGGTTGTAGGTGACCTTGCCCTGCACCTTGTGGGTGCAGGCGTAGACCCTGATGACTTTGCTGCCAACCCGACCAAGTTCGATATTCCGGACTCGGTCAACCAGTTCCTGCGTGGCCAGCTCGGTACTCCTCCGGGCGGTTGGCCGGAACTGCGCGATAAGGTGCTCGACGGTCGCGAGGCGACCGGCGCCCAAATCAGCGAAGTTCCTGCTGAGGAGCAGCCACACCTCGAGTCCGATAACTCGGAGGAGCGCCGTGCCTGCCTGAACCGTCTGCTTTTCCCGAAGCAGTTTGAAGAATTCAACGAGTTCCGCCGTAAGTACGGCAATACCGAAGCACTTACGGATACCACCTTCTTCTACGGTCTGACTGAAGGCGAAGAAAAGGTCGTCCACTACTTCCCAGAGGACTCCACCGATCGCGCAGACCTCAAGCAGGTCGTGGTGCGTCTCGACGCCGTGGGTGAGCCGGACGAGAAGGGCATGCGTAACGTGGTTCTCAACGTCAACGGCCAGATCCGCCCAATGAAGGTGCGCGACGAGAACGCCGAATCTACGGTCGCCACCGTAGAAAAGGCCGACCCCTCCAACGAGGGCCACGTCGCCGCACCATTCGCCGGCGTGGTCAACCCGACCGCCAAGCCTGGCGACGAGGTAAAGGCCGGCGACCAAATCGCCGTCATCGAGGCGATGAAGATGGAAGCATCCATCTCCGCCACCAAGGATGGCGTGGTCGAGCGCGTGGCCATCGGCCAGGCCACCAAGGTTGAAGGCGGCGACCTCATTGCCGTAATCAACTAGTCTGCACACTTAAACGCCCCGCTTCCTTCGATTTATCTCGAGGCAGCGGGGCGCTTTGGTGTCTAGCTGTGGTGAAAATCAACGATTTCGCCCGTCCAAATGACCAAAACCGTCGACGAAACCGTTGGTTTAGATGGACGAAATCGTTGATTCGCGATGATATCGGAGGCTTGTCTTAGTCTAAGATAGCGGGCAATGCTAAAGAACCAACCAAGATGAGTGCTACGAGGCTGAGAAAGACTTTGGCCTGCCACCGGGCATAATTGAAGGACATTCCCGTACCGAAGCGCTTGTCTACCAGTACCGCCGGATCATCCGGGTTGTAATACATCACACCCCATTTATAGAGGTGGTCATTGTCCGGCGATTCATTGTCTTCATCGGGAAAGCGGATTCCACGCAGTTGCTCAGACAATTGAGATTGCTTGTAGAGAAGAAACGCAACCAGTCCGATGCTGCCACCGACGGTAAGAACCAACATCGTGATAACGGCGGCGCCGGTGAACCGTTGAAATTGCGGTACAGGGCCGGTTACTTGTAGGAAGGTCATGCCGGCACACACGAGCAGGGTGAGAACTCCCATTCCGGTGTTCGTGAAGGCGAGGTTTGCTTCGTTGCGCAGTCGCGCTTTAATGCTGCGTTCTGAACGTGGGGATACCTCACTATGTGCGATAAAAGAGCAGATGACGGCGAAAAGAAAGAGCATTCCTAAGGCGGTGAATGAGGTAAAAAATACGCTGCCGATATTCTTTTCGCTCCAATTATCTGCCTCCATGGAAGAATTCCAGTGCACTGGAACGGGGGCAGGAATATCGGACCAGTGGGAAGCGACGATGATTACACCGGCCGCGATGCACAACAGGGAAGAGAGCATGGTTACCCATGGAAAAGTCGGCGTAGGGAAGCCGTCGAAGTTGGGCGTGCCAATGGATTTGTGGGAAACACGGGCAGCGATGGTGGTTTCCACCTCGTCGAACCAGCCGCCCGCTTTTTAGCGGCGATGATGCGGCGGCGCTGGGATAGATAAGCCCACATGCCACCGAGCGCTACCACGAGGGAAGGTACGGCGGCTAATAGCGGTAGTTTCCAGGCAAAGAGGGACAGGACCGTCGCCGCAATGCCACAGGTCCACGTTCGTACCTTGAATCCGGCAAGGGCGGAGGTAACGGCAGGATCGGAAAGATAAGCCTTGGGTACGCGGACGCCGAGCGGTGTGCCAGGTGAGGCCAGGGAGGGCGTTTGGGCCATAATCCAAGTGATAGCAAGGGTGGTGGCGGCCATTAAAAGTGTGAAAATCATGACGATACTTCCAGGTCATTAAGGGTGGAGCTGAGTCGAGCGTGTAGCTCATCTGGGCTAAAGCCCTGTGCGCGGGCTAGTGCGACTATGCGGCTTAATTGCTCTTCCAGTTGTTTTTCTTGCGCGGTGGTGCGAGCACCAGGCCGGACGATGGAGCCGGAGCGGCCAGCGGTTTCTACGAGGCCATCGGAAACCAAGAGGTCGTAGGCCTTCTTCACGGTGGCGGGGTTAATGCCTATATCCTTGGCAACGCGGCGGACGGGATCTAGCTTGTCGCCATCGGAAAGTTGTCCGCGAGCGATAGCCACGACGATTTCATCGTGAATTTGTTGAAATACGGGGACGTCAGATTCGGGGTTGAGGTTAATAAACATGTGTCACCTCCAATCTCTTTTGTATCACTTACAGTAACACAATCTGTATTGCTTAGTGTAATACAAAATAAGATCACAAAGAAACCCCAGGTATGTGTGACTTAAAGCAGTGATATACCTGGGGCGTTGAGGCGAGGAGACTAGAGGAAAAGGGCTACTGCGATGGCAGCAATACCGTAGCTCCCGCGCATGAAGTAACCGAAGACCTCGGGAGAGAAGGAGGCGCCGAAGCCGCCGGTATCGATGATATTCATGGTGGTCACACGTGTGGGGCGGGAACGTTTAAAGGCGGCGTAGGTAAGCCCTAAACAACACGCTGCGAGCGTGATCAAAGACAGCTTCCACACCAAGGCGATGAAGGTGGTGCCAAGAACTGCGGCACCTGCGGAAGCAGCCAAGGGTAGCCCCCAGTCGGGCCAGGTGCCGTCGGTGATGCGGCCAAAGGATGCAGCGCGGCCGGTGGCGGCGCCGACAATTGACCATGCGGCAGCGAATCCTATGAGCGCCAAGCTGCCGAGTTGTGGGGCAAGCGCTAGGGTCAGCCCCATGACGGCGACCGCACCGAGGGGGATGTACCACCGGCGATACAGGCGCCAAGCAAAAAGGAGACTGAGCGAAGCCGTGGCACGCGAGCGCGGGCGCAGGCGCGCGGATTGGGAGGCGATGGCATCGGCAGAAACCTCAGAATCCAGTAGCCCAAAGGAGGACGAGCCGATGGCACGGGTACGGCCCGCGTGAAGGAGCGAGGCGAGATCGAAGGACCGCCAGCCGATGACAAACCGCAGCAGGGGTAGGGTTATCGCCGCATAGAGTGGAAGATGCAGTGACGTGCACAGGGCGAGGCCAAGGAGGCTTATGCCGGCGAGTTGCGCAATAGACAGCTTATCGACGCCTCCCATGCGCCCCCGCGGCCTATCCGCATAGACCCAACGCCCGAGCGAAAGGCTGCGCAGCGGATAGAGCGCCTCGAGGAGAACGATGAGGGCGATCGAGCCGAGCCCGGCGCCAATGGTCGCGGTTGCGGGCAGAGCAGCGGCCGTGCGCTGTGTTAGCGAGGGCAGAAGCGCTGCAGCATTGTGCCAGGCGTAGACGCTGACGCTCGCGATAAGTGCCGCGATGAAAGTGTAATAGATGGCTGAGGAGGCTGTGGAGAGAAGTTTCATGAAATCTCCACCACCTCGTCGCAGGCATCGAAGATGGCTGGAGAATGGGAAGCAAGTACAACACAGCGGCCATCGGCTGCGAGGTGGCGTAGCTCCTCGGCCAAAAAGTCGATCCAGGTGTGGTCGAGGTGGCGTTCGGGCTCGTCGATAAGCAGGGCTTTGGCCGGCTGATAGAGCTGGGCTGCGAGGTAGACGCGCTGGCGCTGGCCCGAGGAAAGATCGCTGACCGCAGAATTCAGGATGGCTTGGTCGAGGGCCCAGAGCTCATGGATCTCGGTAAAGTCCACGCCGGTCCGGCGGGATAGCACACTAAAGTGCTCACCCACGGTGAGGTCGGGGAGAAAGACTGGGTCCCCGACGGAGATGACGGAACCGGCCGCCGCAGCGCTACCGGGCGCGGCACCGTCGATGAAAACGGTGCCATTTAGTGGGGCAATCTCGCCGCTCAACGTCTGCAGCAGCGTAGATTTACCCGCACCATTCGGGCCTTTCAGGCCGTATACGCGACCGACATCAAAGCTGCGATTTAGGTGCCCCAAGGCGGCGGAATGTCCGTAGTCTGCATCTATTGTCAACATTGTTGCCAGGTTAGCAGACAGGCGGCTGGACCCTGGGGGGGGGCTAAAAGCGGCGGAAGAATTTACCTGGGGCAAGCTCCTCGAAACCAGGTAGGGGCGTGGCCGACGAGATACCAGGAGCGGTCTGCTCGGCCGCGAGGTCGATGGCGTTGCTAATGAGCAGGGTGCGGGCGGCTGGATCGTCGGTGGCGACGACGAGCTCGGGGATTTCCTCGGGATCGAAGGGGGTGAGCCAGGCGGCGTCGTCAAGCGGGTGGGCTAAGGGATCGCCCAAGAAAGCTGGGCCTTTGTCAGCGGCGGGGTAGTAGCGCAAAAGCGCGGCGCCGCGGGGAGCAGTGGTGGGATCCTCGTTCGCGGACATGGGCAAGGCGAGGACACCGCCGTCCACGATGGGGGACCACTCAGAGATATAAGAAGGGAAGAGGACCGCGAGATAATCACGATCCTCTTCCTTGGCCAAGCGTACGCCGAGGGAAGAAGCAGTCATTCTTCCAAGGCTAGCGGGGTAGGCTACTTGATTTCCAGCAGCACGCTGCCCTTGGTGGTAGAAGCGCCTGCTTCTACTGCCAGACCGGTAACGGTGCCGGCCTTATGCGCCTTGACGGGATTTTCCATCTTCATGGCCTCGAGAACGAGGAGGACCTCACCTTCGGCGACCTCCTGGCCCTCTTCCACATTGACCTTGATGACCGTGCCCTGCATTGGGGAGGTAACCGCATCGCCGGAAACGGCGGCCTTGGCGCCGGAACCCTTGCGCTTTTTCTTTTTACGTGGGGTGCCGTTGGCACTGAAGGACGCGGGGAGGGCTACCTCGATACGTCGGCCGTCGATCTCCACGGTGTGTACCTGGGAAGGTTCTGCCTCGGCGGCTTCGGCATCAGTGGAATCATCGTGGGCGGGAAGCTGGTTATCCCCTTCCTCTTCGATCCACTTGGTGTAGACGCCGAAGTTGCCATCTACTGCAGTGAAAGCTGGGTCAGCAACGATAGCCTGGTCAAACGGGATAACGGTGGGCAGGCCCTCAACCGTGTACTCGGATAGGGCGCGGGCGGAGCGACGCAGTGCGGTCTCGCGGTCTGGCCCCCAGACGATGAGCTTGGCCAGCATGGAATCGAACTGTCCACCAATGACGGACCCCTGGACGACGCCGGAATCTACGCGCACGCCCGGACCAGCTGGTTCGGAGTACTTCACGATGGTGCCGGGGGCTGGCATGAAGTTTGCGGCGGCATCCTCACCGTTGATGCGGAACTCGAAGGCATGGCCGCGCGGGGTGGGGTCTTCCTGCAGGGAGAGCTCGTGGCCCTCAGCGATACGGAACTGCTCGCGCACGAGATCGAGGCCGGTAGTTTCCTCGGATACGGGGTGCTCCACCTGCAGGCGAGTATTGACCTCCAGGAAGGAAATGAGGCCATCGGCGCCCACCAGGTACTCAACGGTGCCGGCGCCGTAGTAGCCGGCCTCGCGGCAGATGCGCTTGGCAGACTCGTGGATGGAGGTGCGTTGCTCATCGGTAAGGAAAGGCGCGGGGGCTTCCTCGACTAGCTTTTGGAAGCGGCGCTGCAGGGAGCAATCGCGCGTGCCGACGACCACTACGTTTCCGTGCTTATCTGCCAGCACCTGGGCCTCGACGTGGCGGGCCCGATCCAGGTAGCGCTCTACGAAGCACTCGCCGCGGCCGAAGGCGGAGGTTGCCTCACGGGTAGCGGATTCAAAGAGCTCGGGGATTTCCTCTGCGGAGTAGGCCACCTTCATGCCGCGGCCGCCGCCGCCAAAGGCAGCCTTGATGGCAACGGGAAGGCCGTATTCCATGGCGAAGGACTGCACCTCATCGGCGCCAGCCACCGGATCCTTAGTACCCGGGGCCATAGGGGCTTCGGCGCGCTCGGCGATGTGCCGCGCGGTGACCTTATCGCCCAAGTTGCGGATGGACTCAGGAGAGGGGCCAATCCAGGTCAATCCGGCATCAATGACGGCCTGAGCAAAGTCGGCGTTTTCGGATAGGAAACCGTAGCCCGGGTGGATGGCATCCGCGCCGGATTTTTCTGCGGCCTCCAGAATCTTGTCAAAGACGAGGTAGGACTCGGCAGAAGTGGTGCCCCCGAGTGCAAAGGCTTCGTCGGCAAGCGAGGCAAAGGGTGCCTGGGCGTCTGGCTCGGCGTAGACGGCGACGGAAGCAATGCCAGCGTCGCGGGCCGCGCGGATCACGCGAACGGCGATCTCACCGCGGTTCGCTACGAGAACCTTTGAGATCTTTTTGGTTTCTACTGCCACGGCAGCAACCTCCTGAACACATTAGGTTGAATACGCAATCTATTCTTGCACACAAAAGCATGAGTTAATTTTCACGCACGCAAGGGGGACATTTTTGAACAAAAATAAACCCACATCCAGTGTGGACATGGGCTTATACGGCTAAACCGAAAAACTAACGCTCAATCGGCATTTTCACCATATTGCCCCACTCAGACCACGAACCATCGTAGACCTGCGCCTTTGTGAATCCCAAAAGATGCGTGAGCACAAACCACGTATGCGCGGCTTGGGCGCCTACGTGGGAATAGAGGATTGTGGCAGATTCAGGCTCCAACATTCCGTAATTGACCTGAAGCTCTTCGGCCGAGCGGAAGCAGGAGTTGGGGTAGGTGGAACGATCCCACTCGAGGTTGATCGCGCTAGGGATATGGCCGTGGCGCATGGTGGTGCCGTAGGCGGAATCGCCATTGGGATCGTGTTCGGTGGCCTCGCCCGCAAACTCTTCTGGGCTGCGGGTGTCTACGAGCGTGCCTTCGGTCTCGCGCACCTGATCTACGAAGGCGCGCAGCATAGAGTCATCGCGGCTTACTTCGGGATATTCGGATGCTGGGAAGTCTGGAACCATGAAAGAGGTATCGCGTTCCTCGGCCATCCACGCATTGCGGCCGCCATCGAGCAGGCGAACGTCCTTGTGCCCGAAGAGGGTAAATACCCACAGGGCGTAGGCAGCCCACCAATTGGACTTGTCGCCGTAAAGAACAATCGTATCGTCGGCGTTAATGCCCTTCTCTCGCATTAGGGAAGTGAATTCTTCTCCGTCGATGAAATCACGGGTAAGTGGGCTAAGTAGTTCCGTGCGGAAGTTAATGCGGGTGGCAGTGGGGATATGGCCAATGTCATAGAGGAGCGAGTCTTCATCCACCTCAATAACGCGCAGGCCTTTGATGCCTAGGCGTGCGGACAGCCACGGTGCAGACACGAGGCGTTCGGGATGTGCGTATTCCTGGAATGGGGGATAGGGATCAACGTCAGCCACTGTCCGCCTGCCTTTCCTATAAGGGTTAATAATTCGCTCCCACCACTTTAACCCGATTTTTCCCGTGATGATCACTCGGGCATTATTCCTGTGGCCTGAGATACAGGTTTTAACCGGTGATTGGGGCTGCCGGCCGGCGGGGTTAAAGGGAGGGGGCAGTTGGGCGCGCGGAGGAAGAAGAGCTGGGATAAACTCGGGATATGGTGCGACAACGTGCTATGAACACCACCTATGAAGGGAACTGCAAGTGCACAAGGCAATTGTTGTATTTGAGGTAGAAGGCGGCTCGGATAAAGGCGCAGATGGCCACCGCAAGGACACCATGCCAATCGTCAATGCGATCAAGGAACAAGGCTGGGAGGCAGAGGTAATCTACTTCCATCCGGACAAGTCTGAAGAGATCTACACTCAGGTTTCTGAAAACTTTGATGCCTATATCTCCCGCGTCAACCCCGGCAATATCCCCGGCGGTGAGAAGGGCTACTTCGAATTGCTGAGCAAGCTGGCAGATGCCGGCCTGGTAGGTATGTCCACTCCGGCGGACATGATGGCCTATGGCGCCAAGGACGCACTGGTCAAGCTCAATGACACCCCGCTAGTGCCGGACGATACTGCGGCGTACTACGAGGTGGAAGAGCTGCATAATACCTTCCCCACCTCCTTGTCCTATGGCGAGCGCGTGCTCAAGCAAAACCGCGGTTCCACGGGTGAAGGCATCTGGCGCGTGCGCCTCGCGGACCAGGATCTTGCCCAGTCCGTTGAACCGGGGACCGCACTTCCGCTCGATACCGCTTTGAAGTGCACTGAGGCAGTGGATAACCAGACCCATGACTACAAGCTGGGCGCTTTCATGGACTTCTGTGACCAGTACATTGTGGGCGATAACGGTATGCTGGTGGATATGCGCTTTATGCCGCGCATTGTAGAGGGCGAAATCCGCATCCTGCTCGTGGGCAATGAGCCGGTATTTATCGTGCACAAGAAGCCGGCGGAGGGCGGCGATAACTTCTCCGCTACGCTCTTCTCCGGTGCCAAGTACACCTACGATAAGCCGGAATCGTGGCCGGAACTGCTGGAGATGTTTGATAAGGCGCGCCCCGTTATCGCAGAGAAGCTCGGCGATACCAAGGATGTTCCGCTGATTTGGACTGCGGACTTCATGCTTGATGACGCCCCCGATGGCACCGACACCTACGTCCTCGGCGAGATCAACTGCTCCTGCGTTGGCTTCACTTCCGAGCTGGACATGGGAATCCAAGAAAAGGTTGCCGCCGAGGCGATTCGTCGCGTGCAGGACGCGAACGCCTAGCGCACGCTGTATCCTGCCAAGTAGCCCCACGGGAGACCGTGGGGCATTTTCCTACCATCCCTAAAACATTTTGAGGACCGCATAATGGCTGATAATGACTTCAATTCCGACGGTTTCCCGAAGGATTTTTCCCCGCGCGATTTTTCCGAAACTCCGCACCACCGCGCTGGGGATGTTGCGAAAAACGCTGAGGGAGCCAGCGCTGCCGAGGTGAATGAGACCAAGGAGTTTGGCTCTTTCGATGTAAATGAAACGAAGTCATTTGGTCACACTGATAAGTTTGGTGATTCTGGAAACTCGCGGGATCTTTCCTCTCAGAAGCCAGCCGAGGAGGACAGTTCGACTGCTTCTGCGGCATCTCCAAGTACCGGCAACTCCGATTTCTGGGCCATGCAGTCCTCCGCCGCAGGTCAGGGCGCTGCCTCCCGTGCGCATAACCCATTCACGGATTCGGCATCAACGGACGCTGCTGCGAACGGCAACCAATTCGGTTCCGTCCAGTCCACGAACGAGCAACCGGCTTTTGGCGGTTACGCTCAACAGCAGAGCACGGGCCAAGGAATCGGAGAGTTCCCTTCGGTTAGCGCTGCTCCTGCCGATTCTGGCCAAGATCTGGGTAATAAGAACAGTCGCATGAGCGGTGCTCTCAAGGGCTTGGCCAAAAAGGATGGGCTCTTGGGCGGACTTTTTGAATTCGAGTTCAAGCACTTCTTGACCATCACCCACGTGAAGGAGATCTATAAGGTCGCCATGATTCTTGGTGGAATCATGTGGATTCTGCACCTTCTCGGTGCCTTCTTATTCGCTACCGGCATGGGCATTTATGGCATCCAGGAGGACTCCGCGTCCGCCATCTTCGGAAGCATTTTTGCTTTCATCTTCCTAGCGGTCCTGAGCACCATCATCTTCTACGCTTTTATGGTGGCTATCAGGCTGTTTCTAGAAGCCATGGTGGCAAACGTGAGGATCGCCCAAAACACCGGCGATATCCTCGACAAAATGGACTAATCTTTTGTGATGAGTGGCTCGCTGAACAAAGCGAGTGGCAATGCGAGAAATGAGGAACGCCCCAGCAGATTGCGCTGGGGCGTTTGGCGTAGAGTCCTAGGCCTTTTGCGGGCTGGCTAAAGGCTAGTCGTAGGTTCCGAGCTGGTAACTGGGAAGATCAACCCACATCTTGTTGAATTCCTCGACTTCACCAGAAATTGGTTCAACGGTGTCGCCTTGTGCCTGTAGGCGCACGGTGTGGTGCGCGGTAATGCCCTCCGCGGTGGAGCGACTGCGCTCTCCCCAGGTGAAATCGACTTGGTTGTCGGAGACTGGGGTGACGCTTTCTACCCTGTCGAAGACGGACATGTCCTTGGCCGGGGCGCCGTTGACATAGAGGGCTAGCCCATCAGCAATCGAGGCACCGGTGCCTGTTGGGCCCTCCACATCGCCCATTGAGCCGCGGAAAATGATCCAGCTGATCGTGGCGCAGGGGTCGTAGGAGTTGTCGATATCGGCGATCCAGTAGTTGAAATCGCTGCCATCGTCAGCGGGCATGCGCCCAGGTGCGGTGCCAGAGGCATAGACCGTGCGCGGGTCGTTGGGCAGTTCTGTGCATGTGCGGTCTTTGCCTTTTTCCTGTTGCTGCGTGGTGGCCTTTTCACCTTTGTCGGTTGAGTCTGACGGGGATGACGCCTTAGTAGCAGCGGCCTCGTCTCCTGCGGATGCTTCAGTCTCGGCCGGTGCTTGGCTGGAAAAGACTGGCTGTTCGGAGGAAGAAGAATCTTCTTGGGAACTGCAGGCGCTAAGCGCTAGTGGCAGGGAGGTGGCAAGTAGTAGGGCGGCAGAGAATCGCCGTAAGCGGCGAGGAGGCACGGCAGGCATGGCGGCTCTCCAACTCTAGTCGAGGAGGGTGGCGACGCTGTCCGGGTCGGCGTCGGAAAGCATTTGGCGAATGCGGTCGTACTCATCGTCCTCGCCGATGGCCTTAGCGGCATGGCCGAGGGCGGCGATGGCGCGCAGCACGCCCTGGTTCGGTTCGTGGGAGAAGGGGACCGGGCCCCAGCCCTTCCACCCATTCCCGCGCAGGCGGTCCAGGCTACGGTGGTAGCCCGTGCGCGCGTAGGCGTAGGCGGTGATGAAAGCGGCTGGCTCAGCGCCCTCCTGCTGCTTAAGCTCTTGCTCAGCAAGCAAGGCCCACAGCAGCGGAGAATCCGGATGGGCAACGATGCCGGCGGCGAGATCCGAGGTGGAGTCCGCACCGGGATCGGCTGGCAGCTCAATGGGTTTCGGGGCAAGCATGTCTTTCATTTCCATGCCACCCCACTGTAGCGACGCCGGCGCGCAGCTACCAGAAATCGGAGACGTTAAGGTCAAATGAATACAGCGCGCGGCGCACCACCGGCAGGGAAAGCCCAATAACGGAGGAAGGATCGCCTTCGATGCGGTCAATGAACCAGCCGCCCATTGCCTCCAAAGTAAAAGCACCGGCGCACTGGAGTGGCTCACCGGATCGGGCATACGCTGCGATATCGGCTTCGCTGGCGTGGGCAAAGTGAACCGTGGTGGTAGATGTTTCCACATGGCGCCTATCGCCAAAGAGGAGGCAGTGGCCGGTAAGCAGCTCGGCCGTGCGGCCGGCTTGCTGGTGCCAGCGTTCGATGGTGGCTTCCTCGGTGTGCGGTTTGCCTTGTAACTCGCCGCCGAGCAACAGCATAGAATCGCCGCCGATGACGGGCTCGGTGGGGTAGCGCTCGGCCACCTTTTCGGCCTTGGCTGTCGCTAGGGCCGCCACGATATCGGCCGGTGGGCGGCCGGCGAGCGAGGCTTCAAGGGAGCGTTCATCAATGTCGGCCGGTTCCAAGACAGGTTCTACGCCCGCGCCGCGCAAGATGGACGCACGCGAGGGCGATTGGGAGGCGAGGATGAGCCGCATTAGAAGTACCGCACTGTATGGAAAGCGGAGGGATTATAAATGCGCTGCGACCCAAAGCGCTCGAAGCGCTCAGCCGGGTTGCCCCATTCATTGCGCTCGCCGGTAGCACCCGAGTGCTTTGCACTCATCTGCGCCAACACCGTGCGCAGGGCCGCGAGCTCGTCTTCAGTGGGATTGCCCTTTACTACCTTGATTTCAGGCGTAGACATCTCGCCTCCTAAACAGTTCCGTGCTTCTTGGGTACCTGCGCCACGGCCTTGCGCTCTAGCAGACGCAGGCCTTCCACCAGGTAGTGGCGGGTGGCGGAAGGCTCGATGACATTATCGGCCAGCCCGCGCTCCGCAGCGGCATACGGGTGCAAGAAGAGCTCGTCCATCTCTTCTTCCTTTTCCTCAGAGCCATAGATGGCCAGGGAAGCCTGGGAGGCTTGGGTGACGGCAATTTCTGCGGTGGGCCACGCGTAGACCAGGTCCGCCCCCAGGTCTTTTGCACCCATAAATACGTAGGCCGGGCCAATAGCCTTGCGGGTAATTACAGTGAGCTTGCCGACGCTCGCTTCGGCCTGCGCATAGGCAAACTTCGACGCCCTACGAAGCAGGCCTGCCTTTTCCTCTTCCGGGGTAGGCACAAAGCCTGGGGAGTCCACGAATTCCACGATGGGAGTATTGAAGGCATCGCACGTGCGCACGAAGCGCGCGGCTTTTTCTGCGGCGGCGGAATCCAGTGCACCGGCCAATGCTAGCGGCTGGTTGGCAACGATGCCGACGGTGCGGCCATCGATGTAGGCAAAGCCAGTGACGATATTTTGGGCCGCTTCTGCAGAGAGTTCGAAGAATGACCCCTCATCGACTACAGCCTTAATGACATCGTTTATGTCATAGGCCTGCGCGGCGGTATCCGGGATGACGCTATTGAGATCAAAGTCCGCGACGCTACCGGCATCCACACGCGGCGCCTCTGCGCGGTTATTGGCGGGGAAGTAAGCCAAAACGTCGCGCACGAGGGACAAAGCCTGCTTGTCGTCGCTGGCCACCAGGTGAGCGGTGCCGGACTCTGCGTGGGCTGCGGCGCCGCCAAAGGTCTCTGGCTCCGCGCCGGCCACGTGGCTGGCAGCCTGGTGGAGGGCGGTGCCTTGGGTGACTATGAGCACATCAGCAAACGTCGGCGCGAACGCCGCAATGCCGCTGGTATTGCCCGCGATAACGGAGATCTGCGGAATGAGGCCCGAGGCTTGGGAGACACGCGCCATGAGGCGGGCGTATCCAGCCATGGTGACGATGCCTTCTTGTACACGCGGGCCGGTGGATTCATAAATGCCGATAACGGGAACACCGGTCTTGATGGCGAGGTCATAAATCTTGGTGAGCTTTTCGGCATAAACCTCACCCATCGTTCCATCGAAGATTTCTCCGTCCTGGCTAAAGACGCATACGCGGCGGCCATCGATGGTGCCGTAGCCGGTAACCACGCCATCTGTATAGGGGCGGTCATGCTCGCGGCCGAAGTCGGTGGAACGGTGGCGGGCCAGTGCGTCCGTTTCCACAAAGGAGCCCTCATCGAGCAGCTGCGTCACGCGGGTGCGGGCGGCCGGCTCGCCTTCTCCCAGCGGTGCGCGGGACTCGGCAAGCTTGGCGTCCAGGTCCTCGATCTTGCCGGCGGTGGTTTTCAGGTCAGTCATAGGCCCCCACACTACTAGCGCACCCCGGTCAATGCGGAATGAAAGGCAGCAAGAGCGAGGAGTGAAAATCGTTTATGTGGTACTTGCCACCGCACCGTGGACTAAGCATTAAACCTGGGAATTCCTTGAATGGCACCCCGCTCGCTTACCCTATTGTGGGGGTGGTGACCAGTGTAAACATTTTAGGGCGCTGGGCAGGTGAGCGCTAATTGTTGCACCTCAAGGGAGGTAAAAAGATTAGAAAAGTTTTCATTCAACTATTGATGTGAGTCTTGTAATCCCTTATTATTATCTGAGTCTTCATGAATGTTTCCCCTGTTTTTTAACGATCTATTAAGGACGGTCTTCTGGTGATTAAAAAGGGACTGCGCTTGCTCGCACCGCTCGCCGTAGCGACTCTCTTCACGCCAGTGGCGCACGCGGGAGATATTCCCCCGATGCCGCAGGCATATCCCATTTCCAACCTCTATAAGAGCTGCAGTGCCGCTGGCGACAATGTCGAGCGCGAATGGCGCTTTGCAGAAACCGGCCGCCGCTACATGAGCGATGGCACCCTGCAGTTCAAAAACACCACCAATCAAGAAGTGCCCTACACCGCCGAGGTAGAAACCGGTACCAATCACGAGATTGATGCCAATTCTAAGGCCAAGCTGCCTTCTGGTTGGGACACCACCGCCAAGTCCGATATTGGTCTGAAGATGACCAATGGTTGGCGCGATAAAGAAACTTTCGGCCCAGTGAAGCTGAAGCCGGGTGAGTCCTTCCGCGTCGAGTACGGGGTCATCGAAAAGGACTTCATCTCCATGTTCGTGGGCTGCAATGATGACCGCCTGGAAAACATCCCGGGTGCCAACGTCATCCGCGGTAAGGGCCCGGCCGAGCGTTACGCCTTTGCCTACATCATTAAGGCAGATGGCTCCGTGTCCGATCTGGCCATGGAAATTCCTTCCCGCTCTCCGGGGGCAAACTCCAAGCCGATCGAGGGTAACTACACCTCCGTATCCGGCCCGAGCCTAGAAAAGATTGCCGATCCTAAAAAGGATGAGATCATGCAGCCGGCCGCGGAACTGCAGCGCGATCCATCCTGGCCAAAGGAAGGCGATAAGTGTGAAGCTGGCGATACCTCCTGGTACCCGCTGGACATCACCGCTGTAAAGCCGACCTACCGCAAGGCCGGCTACTCCACCGACTTCCTCAACTGGTCTAAGGGCGATTATGAATTCGCCCCGGTGACTGACTTCGTTGTTGGCGCCGAGCACGCCCCGTACACCAACTGGCAGGGCAACCGCGGCGATATTCCGAAGGGCTGGCTTGAGTCCGTCGGTGCCGTAAAGCGCGCCTACATGCCGGTCGGCACCGAGCTCAAGCACGTTGACCTCAAGCCAGGCGAGCGCGTGCGCGTGGAGTATGGCACCACCATGACCCGCATCAACTACCGCGAGATTCACTGCGGCAAGAGCGGAAACTACGACCTCACCTCTAACTACAAGCAGACCTCCGCCCCGAGTGGGTTCTGGGCAGAGGCCAAGATCACCGATAAGGCCGGCAATACCCGTACTGAGGACGTCACTCCGGACGAATTCCGCGACCTGCCGGTTCCGACCCAGACCATCTACTAAACCCCACCACACCTACACAAGGAGAAAGTTCCATGTTCAAGTCCAAGATTGCTTCTACCACCGCGGCTCTCGCCGTTGCCTCCGGCCTGATCTTCGCTCCGGCCGCTAACGCCCTACCACAGCGCGACCTAAGCCCAGCTAACCCGACCACCATCGGCGAGCGCTGCTCCAACCCAGGTGACACCGGCCAGACCGTAAAGATCAAGCGCACCTATTTTGATGGCTCCGCCGGTTCCTGGACTGTGTCCAACTACAACGATGAGCCATTGCCTGTCACCCGTTCAATCAAGGAGACCAAGACAAAGACTTGGAACGTGTCTGCTGGCGTCGATTTCAAGCTGTTGGATCTCATTAATTTCACCTTCTCTTCCAGCTACACCGATAGCCAGTCCTACGAGGTAGGCGAACAGGTTGGTCCGTACGACATTGCTCCGGGCAAGACTGCCGTGCTGCGCGCCGGTTGGCTTGTTTCTGATTTCGAAGGTCAGAAGACCGTGTGTGGCTCCGACCACAAGTGGCAGGCTAATGGCGGCACCTTCACGGCTTCTCTGCCGAAGGAACGCCACGTCGAGGTTTCCACTCGCGATAACAACGATTGGGGCTAAACATGAGCAAGACGTCCATCGCCAGCGCCCTTGCGGCGCTGAGCCTGGTGGCCGCTCCTGTTGCCCACGCCGCTGATTTCGGTGGGGACTTCGAGCTGCCCCAGCGCTGGAACGACGATTATAAGCCGGGCACGCATTGCTCGACACCGGGTGAAAACGGCACCTACGTCACCGCAAAGCGCCGCTGGTTCAAACAGACTGATGCCACCAGCGTGGCCAACCGCAACGACGAAGAAGTGCCGGTCAAGCACACCGTCACCAAGGCCCGCACCCAGACCATCGAGGTCTCCGGCTCCGTTGAGGGTACCGGTGATCTGGCCAAGGTGTTGACCAAGACCTATGGCTTCAACTACGTCAGTGAGCAGCACTGGAAGCTAAACCAGGTGGTTGGTCCGTACACCCTGCCAGCGAATTCGCAGGGCAAGCTGGTGTGGGGCTTTACCATGCTCGATACTGACGGTCAGGACGTTCGTTGCAACTCTGACCAGCAGTGGGAAGCCCAGGGCAAGCCGTACTCGGCCTCCGTGCCAGAAGCGCGCTACTCTGAGCTGCGCTTGGAAGACGCCCCTGAGTGGAACTAATCCACCCCATTAAGGAAGCGCCTCGCCAATCTGAAAGGACTGGCGAGGCGCTTTTCTTTCGGCTAGGCGCTTTCGGAAGCTTGAGTCGAGAGGACAGGGGTTAGGCAGGTAGCCAAGCGTAGCCATAAGGGCCAAGCTCCACCGGTCCGAGATCGATGGAGCGATCGCTGAAATTGTGCAGGCACAGCAGATCGCCGCGTTGGTAACCAAGGACGGCCTCTTCGCCGGTCTCAACCGGCTCACACGGCGCGGTACCGAGATCAGAGTGGGCATGGCGCTCGGCGATCATGGAGCGCACAGTATTGAGCAACGAGGCGGCGTCTTCAATCTGGGCGGCCACAGACGTTCCGCCTACAACCGGCAGCCGGGATGGCGCATTGATGCTGAAACCGGCGTGTTCGGAATCGTCCCACTGCATGGGGGTGCGCACCGCATAGCGGTCTGGGAGTGTCGTGTCATCGAGCATGCCAATCTCATCGCCGTAGTAGATAAACGGTGCGCCCGGCAGGGTCATCAATAGGGAGAACATCAGCTCCACCTTGCGGCGGTCGCCGTTCATCAGTGGCATAAGCCTGCGGGCAATACCCACGTGCGCGCGCATACTGTCTTCTGGCAGGTACTCCTGGTACATCAGATCTCGCACGGTATCGTCCACCATTTCCAAGGTGAGCTCATCGTGGTTGCGCAGGAAGGTACCCCACTGGCAGCCTTCCGGTAGGGAAGGCAGTTCGTCGAGGATGGAGTAGACCGGGGTGGCGTCGCCAAGCGCCAAAGCCTGATACAACCGCGGCATGACCGGGAAGTTGAAGACCATGTGGAAGCGCTCGCCCTGGCCGTAGAATTGCATGGTTTCGGCCGGCGGCTGGTTGGCCTCCGCGATGAGCACGGCATCCGGGTAGTGCGCGTCCATGAAGGAGCGAATCTTTTCCACAAACTCGATGGTCTCCGGCAAGGATTCGCCGCCTATACCATCGCGTTCAAAGAGATAAGCAATAGCATCGAGGCGCAGACCGTCCAAGCCCTTGTCCATCCAGAAAGACAAAATTTTGAATACTTCCTCCTGCACGGCCGGGTTATCGTAGTTCAAATCCGGCTGGTGGGAATAAAAGCGGTGGAAGTAGTACTGGCCGCGCTTGTCATCCCAAGTCCAGTTGGAAGTCTCCACGTCAGTGAAAATGACGCGGATTTCGGGGTAGCGCTCCGTGTCATCGCCCCAGACGTAGAAATCGCCATAGGGGCCTGTGGGATCCGTGCGGGAGGCCTGGAACCATGGGTGATCGGAGCTGGTGTGGTTGAGCGCCAAGTCCGTCATAATGCGCATGCCGCGGCGGTGCAGCTCCGCAATGAGCTCTTCAAAATCCTCCATCGTGCCATAATCTGGGTGGATGGAGTAGTAGTCCGCAATATCGTAGCCATCATCGCGCAAGGGGCTGGCATAAAACGGCGAAAGCCACAGGCAGTCCACGCCGAGCCATTGAAGGTAGTCCAGCTTATCGATGATCCCGCGCAGCGTTCCTACCTCCTTATCACCATCGGCCTTAAACGAGCCGACGAGGGCCTGGTAGAAGACTGCATTGTGGTACCAGCTCATGAAAGGTCCTTTCTTTTGGCCCGCCAGGTTAGGTAGGTAAGAAGGCACAGTACTCCGGCCACGAGACCGGGCCAGATGGCGGGGGAGTCGTGAAAGAGGTTGATGATGGCCTGAATAACCGCGAGGATGCTGAAGAAACCAAGGAAGCCCAGCGCGGTATCCCACAGCATGGCCCTGCGCATTAGGCCTTGACACCACCTGCGGTCAGGCCAGCGACGATGCGGTGCTGGAAGATGAGCACCATGATGACCAGTGGGATGGTAACCAGCGCGCCAGCGGCCATGGTCGCGGCATAGGGGTACTCAAAGGCCGAGGGGCCGGAGAAGCGTGCAATGGCCACGGTCACCGGCTCAGTATCGGTGGTGGAGAGCTGCTTGGCCAGCATGAACTCATTCCACGTGGTGATAAAGGCGATGATCGCGGTGGTAAACAGCGCTGGCGCCGCCAGTGGCAATAGCACCAAACGGAAAGCTTGAGAACGCGAGGCTCCATCTACCCGGGCTGCTTCTTCCAGTTCCCAGGGAAGTTGGCGGAAGAAGCTCAGCAGCGTATAGACCGTGAGAGGAAGCGCAAAGGAAATATTGGGGATGATCATTGCGCGGTAGGTACCAATCCACTCCAGGTTGCCAAAGAGCTGGAAGAGCGGGGTGACCAAGGCAATGGCCGGGAACATGGAGGCGGCCAGAATAATGCCGGTCACGATTCCCTTGCCAGGAAAGTCATAACGGGAGAGCGCATAGGCGGTAAAGACACCGATGAGCACGGCCACCGCGGTGGTAATCAGTGAGATGAGAAGCGAGTTACCGAGCGCGGCAAGGAAGTCATTTCCCTTATCGGTAGCCAAGGCATCGCGGAAATTATCCAGCGTGACATGGGTAGGCCATGGCGTTGTATCAAAGGTGAATCGCTGATCTCGCAGCGCGGTTACCAGCATCCAGTAGAAGGGAGCGAGGCCCCAGAACATGATGAAAATGATGCCGGCGAAGTGTCCGAATTTACGCATTATTTAGCTGCCTTCCTGCCGGAGACATCCGCACCAAGGAAGCGAATGAGGATAAAGGCGACGACGAAGATAAGAAGGAAAATGAGGGTGGAGAGCGCGGAGGCGGAATTGAAGTTGCCTTGGCGCATATCCTCCACCACCAGCTGCGAGATGGTCGCGGTAGGGGAGTTGGAGGAGCTAGAAATCATGATGACCGGCAGGTCATACATGCGCAGTGCGTCCAGGGTGCGGAAGAGTACGGCCACCATGAGCGCCGGGCGCACCAGCGGGAGGGTGATCCGGAAGAACGTCTGGATACGATTGGCGCCGTCCACGCGGGCGGCGTCGTAGACGTCCTTAGGAATCATCTGCAGGCCCGCCAGGATAAGCAGTGCCATAAACGGGGCGGTCTTCCACACATCCGCGATGATGACGGCCAGGCGGGCGTAGAACGGGTCCGTGGTCCAGGCGATCTGTGCTCCAAGCAGCGAGTTGACGATGCCATCCGGGGCAAACATGAACTGCCATAGCTTGGCCGTGACGGCCGTTGGAATGGCCCAGGGGATAAGTACCGCCGCACGCACGAGGCCGCGGCCGCGGTACTCACCATTCATGATGAGAGCCATCAGCATACCCAGGATGGTCTCCAGCAGCACGGTAACGACGGTGAAAAAGAGCGTAATCTTGACTGCGGGCCAGAAATCTGTGGCGATAACCCCCGGTGGGCAGGTGGAAATCTGGCCGGTACCGGAAACGCATCGGTTATTGATCCAGTACAGGTAATTTTCCAGTCCGGCAAAACCGCCTTCCTCAAAAAGCCCCGTCTGCGGGTTGAGGTGCCTATTGCCTTGGAAGGACAGGAAGATGGCGCGGATGATGGGGTAGCCGATGATGACGGCGAGCACGATGAGCGCCGGAGCAATCAGCCCGGCCACGCGCCCGTAATTTTTGCGCTGGGGTTTCGGCGCTCTTGCCGACGCCCCTTTCGGCGTCCCCTTGGACGCAGTCGGCGAAGCTATAGCCACGCTGGTCCGCCTTTCTGTTAAAGAAATGCTGTCTATTGGCTAGATTCTATCCCCAATAGGGGAGTGAAAACCACAAAGGGTGAGGCGGCGGTATGCCCGCCTACCTCACCCGGATTGGGAATTTAACCCTGGGAAGCCGATTCGATGGCCGCCTTCATATCGGCGGTGGCATCATCGACCGACTTGTCATCCGTCAATGCAGCGTAGGCATTGTCCTGGATGGCCTTAGAAATCGCCGAGTAGAACGGGGAAACCGGGCGCGGTGCCGCGTTCTCCAAGGACTCCTTGAGCGCCGGCAGGTATGGGAACTCCTGCTGTAGCTGCGGGTCATCGTAGATGGAGGCCAAGACCGGTGGGAAGGACTGCTCCGCGAAGGACTTCTGGTTGTCTTCGTTGATGATGAACTTCATAAAGTCGAGCGCAGTGCCCTTATTCTTGGAGTTGATATTGATACCGTTGTTGTAGCCACCCAGCGTGGAAACGCCTACGCCGTCCTTGCCCAGTGGGGCCTGGACCTCGACGTCGACGCCGGCATCAACCGCATTGGAGTACATATATGGCCAGTTCACGGCGAAGGCGGTCTTGCCTTCGGTGAAGGCCATATTGGTTTCTTCCTCGGTGGCGGCGGTGGAGTCCTTGGAGATGGTCTCCTCCTTGTACGCATCCACCATGGCCTGCAGGCCGTCTTTGGCTTCCTTGGAATCCACGGTGACATTGCCGTCCTTATCCAAGACAGAGCCGCCCCAGCCTTCCATGAAGTCAGCGGTATTGAGCGCAAGGCCTTCATACTGCTTGAGCTGGGTGGTCAGACAGTTCTTGCCGTCTTCCAGCGCCTTACATGCAGATTTGAGATCTGCGAACTTCTCGGGAGCCTTATCCGCGAGCTTGGTATTGCGGAAAAGCAGCTGACCATTGGTGTTTTGCGGCAGCGCGTAGAGGACGTCGTTATAGGTGGCGGACTCTACGGTGGCCGGCAGTAGCTCATCCGTATTGGTTTCAAAATCACCATTGAGCGGCTGGAGCCACTGGTTGGCAGCGAACTCCGCGGTCCACACGACGTCCAGCGCCATGACATCGTAGTCATCGCTGCCCGCCTGCAGGGACTGCACGAGGGTCTCGCGCTGGGCGTCAGCCTCGCCGGCCAGCTCCTTGAGCGTGACCTTCTCGTCTGGGTGCTGCTCGTTCCACTTTTCGATGATGGGGGTCACCTTGTCCGTGTCATTTTTGCCCATGGCAAAAGTGATGGGGCCGTGCGCATCCGCCCCGCCTTCGGAGGAACCGCCCGCAGCGGAATCGGAGGAGGACGAAGAGCAGCCGGCCAGGGCCAGAACTGCAGTAGTCGCAACGGTGGTGCGAAGCAGGAATCTCTTCATGGAATTCACCTTTCGGAAAACTTTCGGTTCTTTAAACCTAAAATACGGAAATCGAAAGGTGGATAATTTTGACCTATTTAACTCTAAATGGGGGTAGTAAAGGGGCGGCGGGAGGTTGGACTACGTACCTGCGGCACTGTGGCCCAGTGTCCGCCGTGGGGCTAATCCTGTGAGATACGGCGCCCCGTTTCTGGGTCAAAGCGGAGTGCTTCGCGCGGGTTGAATGTCAGTACTACATCTTCGCCGCGCTGTGGTGGGGTACCTTCGGCGCGAGCAACAAAGCGGTTTTCGCCCACGGTGACGTAGACGTAGGACTCGGCGCCCAGCTCTTCCACAATGTCCACCACACCCTGAAAACCCACTGGACCCTTGTTGATAAACATCTTTTCTGGGCGTACACCTACGCGGCCGCCGTTGTAGTCAAAGATATTCATGGCTGGCGATCCGATGAAACCGGCGACGAATTCGTTTGCGGGGGCGTCATAAAGCTCGCGCGGCGGGGCAACTTGCTGCAGCTCGCCGTCCTTGAGCACCGCCACACGGTCACCCATGGTCATCGCCTCTACCTGGTCGTGGGTGACGTATACCGTCGTCGTACCCAGTCGCTGCTGCAGGCTGGCCAACTCGGCGCGGGTCTGAACGCGCAGCTTGGCATCCAGGTTGGATAGTGGCTCATCCATGAGGAAGGCCTTCGGCTCGCGCACAATGGCGCGGCCCATGGCCACGCGCTGGCGCTGGCCACCGGAAAGGTCCTTGGGCTTGCGCTTGAGGTAATCGGTCAGACCGAGTGTCTCCGCAGCTGCGTGTACCTTGGACTTGATGTCGGCCTTGGGCAACTTTGCCAGCTTCAAAGCAAAGCCCATGTTTTGTTCTACTGTAAGGTGTGGGTAAAGCGCATAATTCTGGAAGACCATGGCGATATCGCGATCGCCTGGCTCTAAGTTGGTCACGTCCTTGCCATCAATGGTGATGCGGCCGCTCGATGTCGGCTCTAATCCCGCCAGTGCGCGCAGCGTCGTGGATTTACCGCAGCCCGAAGGACCAACGAGCACCAGAAACTCGCCGTCCGCGATTTCGAGGTCCAAGTCCTTTACCGTGGGCGCGCTCGCGCCAGGGTAGGTGATATTGACCTTTTCAAAAGTGACCTTTGCCATGCGCAACACACTAGCACCATTGATGGCCGGTATCCTTAAAGCTTATGACTGCACTTGATTTGGAACGCATTCGCACCGCATTGGCCGATGATTTCACCACCATCGATTTCGTGGAAAAGACCGGCTCCACCAATACCGACTTGATGCAGGCCACCAACGTTGCGGATGGCACCGTGCTGCTTGCCGACGAACAACTTTCCGGCAAGGGCCGCCTCGGCCGCTCCTGGACCGCGCCGGCCGGTTCGCAAGTCATTTTCTCTGTGCTTTTGCTGCCGGAATCCCTCGATCACTTGGGCACCCTACCTCTGGCCGCGGGCTTGGCGGTCACCGATTCCATCGAGGGCACCGTGCTCAAGTGGCCGAATGATGTGCATATCGACGGCAATAAGCTGTGCGGCATCCTCGCTGAGGCTGGACCCGTGGGCCAGGCTTTCAAAGCCGCGCCAAAGACCGAGCTCACCAAGGTGGAAGTGGGCAAGGCTGAACTTAATAAGGCTGAGGTCAACAAGGCGGAAGTAAATAAAACCGAAGTCAATAAGGCGGAGCTCAATAAAGCCGTAGGCGGTGCCGCGCCCTCTGCGCGCGTCGTCGTAGGAATGGGCATCAATGTCACCTTGACCCGCGAGGACCTGCCGATTGAAAAGGCCACCTCGCTCGCGCTCGAAGGCCGCGATACCGACCGCACCGAGCTCGCCATTAACGTGCTGAAGAACCTGCGCCGTCGTATTGTGCAGTGGGAGAACCACGATCCGCAGCTCCTGCGCGATTACCGTGCGGTGTGTTCCTCACTGGGACAACAGGTGCGCCTAGAAACTCCATCCGGCGATGTTATTGGGCACGTGGATGAAATCGGCGAGGACGGCCGCATCATGGTCGCTGGTGAGTACTATTCCGCGGGCGATGTCACGCATCTGCGCCCACAGCAGTAGACCGCACAAGAGACACGGGAGGTAGCATCCATAGCTATGGGATTAATGAAGATGGGCCAAGGCGAGATCAAGCGCGCAGATGTCTCCGCGCCTTTTCGCGCATTGATTTTCCCTTTTCTCGAGCTCATCCTCATTACCGGTCTACTGTGGATTGCCATCGGTTGGTGCGATGTCCAAGCAGTAGACCCGATGCTGCGCAATGGACTGGTCGCGGTGTGGGCGCTGTTGGGAATCTGGCGCTTTGTCATCCCGCTTTATAAGGCCCGTCGCAAGCGCTTCATAGTGACCAATAGGCGCGTCATCGCGCGCGAGGGGCGCACTATCGATTCGATTCCGCTGCAGGATATTCGCGGTGCTCGAAAACGACGCGGCGGAGTGTCTCTAGCCATCCATGGTTGGGACCGCGCCATGTATTTCCCTAATGTTGCTAAGCCCAAGCGCGTGGCTGAGATTATTAATGATCGCCCTTGGTTTTAACCTCGGTGGTGTGCAGCTGGCTATCTAGGTCCTCCGGCGAGAGGTTGGCGCGGCTAAATTCCTGCGTCAGCGGCAGGCGCAGCTCTAAATCAGAGGCGGGGCAAAGCTCAACCGTTGCCTTATCTACTACGTAGTCCAAAACGTGCCCACCGGAGGTGCGGGCGGCGTCGATAAAGTGCACGTGACAGCCTGGCACCGAAATTCCTTTTTCATAAACGGGGGTGCGGAAGCCGCCGATGACTCCTTCGACGTTCTGAAAGTGCAGCTCTTTATCTCCGCCGACGGCCTCTGACATCGGTGGGTAGGGCTTTTCCTGCTTGACCACCGTGCGGGTGGTGACCTCCTTAAAAGTGCCCACGATGCGCACCGCATACATGTAGTTGGCGGAAGGCTCGAGCCTATCGATAAAGGCGGAGAGCTGATCGCGGCGCAGGCCCGCGGGGGCGTCGGCAGTAATGCGAGGAACAAAATTGGTGGCTACCGCATAGGGGGTGCGCTGATCCAAATCTGCAATCTGTGCGGAACCATCGCCCCGCAGTTGGTAGCAGGTGCCGTCCAAAATGATCATCTCACCGTCGAGGCCATCGAAGGTGCCCAAGCCGAAGTTTCCCTTACCTAGCAGCTCTGAAATGGTCATTTCGCCGTCATAAATGCCATCAAGCAAAGCGGTCATGAGTGAATTTTGGAAGATGGTATGACGAGTGAACATAGTATCCAGGCTAGTATTGGGGGACGTGAGTGACTTAAAGCCTATTGTAACTGTTTGTGGCGACGGCCAGCTGGCCCGCATGATGCAGCCGGCCGCCGCGGAGCTCGGTATTCACCTGCGGATTCTAGCCAGCAAGCCGGATTCTTCCGCGGCGCAGGTCACCCCGGACGTGGTGCTGGGGGACTATACCTCCCTGGAGGAGCTGCGCGGCGTGGCCGAGGGCGCGGATGCCATCACTTTCGAGCACGAGCACGTGCCCAATGAACACTCCGCCGCGCTTATCGACGCCGGTTTTAACGTCCAACCTCAGCCCACCGCCCTCATTTACGCGCAGGACAAGTTAAAGATGCGCGAAAAGCTTGCCGCATTTGGTGCCCCCGTGCCACGCTTTGCTGCGATCGACTCGGTGGCCGATGCCCGCGCCTTCTTCGACGCCGTCGATGGTCGCGTCTGCCTCAAGGCCCGCCGCGGTGGCTACGACGGCAAGGGCGTGTGGTTCCCCACCGCCGATAATTGCTTTGAGCTGGTTTCCGAGCTGCTCGAGGCCGGTACCCCTCTCATGGCTGAGGAAAAGGTGGACCTGACCCGCGAGCTTTCCATCCTCGTTGCCCGCCGCCCCTCCGGTGAGGCCAAGGTGTGGCCGATTACCCAATCCCGCCAGGAAAACGGCATCTGTGCCGAGGCCATCGCGCCCGCCCCCGGCCTTACCCCGGAACTTTCCCAGCGCGCTTCCGAGCTGGGACTATCTATTGCCGAGTCCTTGGGCGTGACCGGCGTGCTCGCCGTAGAACTCTTCGCCTTTGACGGTCCCGACGGCGAGGATATCTCCGTTAACGAACTGGCCATGCGTCCGCATAACACCGGTCACTGGACTCAGGACGGCTGTGTTACTTCCCAGTTTGAGCAGCACCTGCGCGCCGTGCTCGACCTCCCGCTAGGTGCGGTCGATGCGCTTGCCCCCGTCACCGTCATGGCCAATGTCTTGGGAGCCGACGAAGATCCTGCCATGCCCATGCCGGAGCGCGTTCGTGAAGTAATGAAGCGTTACCCGCAGGCCAAGATTCACCTCTACGGCAAGGATCACCGTCCCGGCCGCAAGATTGGCCACGTCAACGTTACCGGTGAGGACACCGACGAGACCCTGACCATCGCCCGCAAGGCAGCGCACTTTCTCGTGCACGCCGAATGGGCATAAAACTCTGCTTATAGAAAGGACAGCATGCAACCACACGTAGGCATCATCATGGGCTCTGATTCTGATTGGCCCACCGTTGAACCCGCCGCCCAGGTCCTCGCAGACTTTGGCATCCCCTTCGAAGTTGGCGTGGTCAGCGCTCACCGCACCCCAGAAAAGATGCTCGCATACGCAAAAGAAGCCCATACCCGCGGCCTGAAAGCGATTATCGCCTGTGCCGGTGGCGCCGCGCACTTGCCCGGCATGGTTGCAGCGGCCACGCCGCTGCCAGTCATCGGCATCCCGCGCGCTTTGAAGGAGCTCGATGGCCTCGATTCCCTTCTTTCCATCGTGCAGATGCCTAGCGGTGTGCCGGTCGCCACCGTTTCTATCGGCGGTGCAAAAAACGCCGGCCTGCTTGCTGCGCGCATTCTCGGGGCAGGTGACCCCGCTATACAGGACAAGATGGTGGACTACCAAAAGCAGATGGCCGAGGAAGTCGAGCAGAAGGATAAGAACCTGCGCGACAAGCTGCTGGGAGAGTAGCTCTTAGGAAAAGAAGTAAATAAAACAAGCACGTTTAGCCACAACCGCGGAGGTTTCGGCAAAACGTGCTTGTCTTCTGCGCGGTGACGTCGACGAACGCTAGAAGGGCACGCCGGAGCGCAAGATGACATTGGCAAACGGCGTGGTGGAACCGGTGCGCACGACAAAGGAGGCGCGGGCAACTTCGCGTTTGAGGTCGTCATGGGAGACCTCGGTGAGGGGTACTGCGGGAAGCAAGGAACGCACCTCGGTCGGGGTGGAATCGGCGATGGTGGCGGCTTCGACTACGACTTCGTCGAGGAGGGCGGCCAGCGTATCGGCAAAGGTGGGGATGCCAAAAATCAAAGTGAGGTCGATGACCGGCACCTCGTGGGGAATGGGCAGGCCGCAATCAGCGATGACAAAGGTATCAGTGTGGCCAAGGCGCGCAACGGCACCGGCGAGCGCGGGATTAAGGAGACCGGACTTACGCATTGGTGACCTCCGGCAAAGTGGATGCGGTCGTGGGGTAGGAGGGCTGCGCGCCGTTACCGGTGGCGGCGAAGGCGCCGACGCGGGCGGCGAAGGTGGCGGCATCGACAAGCGAGGCTCCAGCGAGGAGCTGGGCGCAAAAGGCACCTGCGAAGGCATCGCCGGCGCCGGTGGTATCCACGGCGGTCACGCGCGGGGTGGGGATATCCGCGCCGCCATCCGGGGTAGCAACGTGGGCGCCGTGGGCGCCAAGGGTCAGCACGACGGAACGGAAGCCTGCCTCTACCAGGCGGTGGGCGAGTTCGCGCGGGGCGCCGTCTGCAGGTAGGCCGAGCTGGTCCAAGATGAGCCCCGCTTCGTGTTCGTTGGCCAGCAGGGGATCGGCCTGCAGAAGCGAGTCACGGTCGACCTCGACTACCGGAGCGAGGTTAACCACCACGCGACCTTGCGCAGCGTCGACTGCCGCCTGAAAACCAGAGGCAGGGATCTCGCCTTGGAGGAGCACCACGTCGGCATCGGCGATGGTGGAGGCGCGGGCGGTGACAAAGGGGGCGTCGACAAGCGCATTGGCGCCGGGGGAGATGACGATGGTGTTCTCGCCATCGGCCGAGACGGTAATGACGGCGAGGCCGGTATTGGTATCGGCCTGCTCTACAGCACCCAGATCGATTCCGGAGGTGCGCATATAGTACATGGCGGGCTCAGCATAAGGATCGGAGCCCACCGCGCCCACAAAAGCCACGTTGGCGCCCAGCTGCGCCGCCGCAACTGCCTGATTGGCGCCCTTGCCTCCAGCTAAAATCTCGCCGCCGGAGCCCAGCAGGGTCTCGCCGGGCTGCGGGTGGCGCTCGGCGTGGACGATGAGATCGGCATTGATGGATCCGACGACGGTTAGCTTGCTCATTGGAAATCCTCTACATTGTCGCGGGTGACGGTGATGACCTCGACGGGGACGTTCTTCTCCGCCGTGCCACCGTGCAGGAGCGCTGCGGCTTGTTCGATGGCGCGGGCACCGAGCTCTGCGGGCTGCTGGGCGATGGTAGCTTCCAGCTTGCCATCTTTGACCGCCTTGAGGCCATCGAAGGTGCCGTCAAAAGCCACCACCTTGACCTCAGTACCGGCGCGCGAGCCCAAGGCTTCGACCGCGCCGAGCGCCATTTCATCGTTTTCTGCAAAGATCGCCTTGATATCGGGGTTGGCTTGCAGCAGGTTGGTGGCAACGTTGAGGCCCTCCGTACGGTCAAAATTCGCCGATTGCTTGCCGACGACCCGAATATCCCCGTACTTCGCAATCTGCTCTGCAAAGCCTTTGCCGCGCTCGCGCGAGGCGGAGGTACCGGCGGTTCCCTGCAGGATAAGTATCTCTCCCTTTTCCCCGATGGAGTGGGCGAGGGTATCCGCCGCCTGTGCGCCGCCGGCGACGTTATCGGAGGCCACCATGGAATCCAGTTCTACGCCGTTGACGTCGCGGTCCACGCCGATAACCGGCACGCCGTCATCCCTGATGCCGCGCACGGCCGGGGCGACGGCATCGGAATCGGTGGGGTTAACCACGACGACCTTGGCTCCCATCGACGTGGCATTGCCCAGTTGATTGACCTGTTGGGCGGGGTCATCGGAGGCGTCTTGGATATCCAGCGGAACGCCGAGCTCCTTGGCCTTATCTTGTGCGCCGTGGCGCAGCTCAATGAAGAAGGGGTTGGTCTGTGTCGACAGCGCTAGCGTGATGCGGTTGCGGTCTTCTTCCGAACGATTGCAGGAGGCAAGGCCAAGCGCGAGGGCGGGCACGAGAAGGGTGGCGATGAGCTTCTTCATGGTGGGTGCTCCTTAGCTGGCCGTCTTATTACGGATAACGTCGAAGCCGACGGCCAGCGCAATGACCAAACCAATGACGATCTGCTGCCAGAACGAGGAGACATTGAGCAGATTCAGACCGTTGCGGATAACGGCCAAAAGAATTGCGCCGACCAGCGTGCCGGTGGCCTTGCCCTGGCCGCCGGAGAGCGAGGCGCCGCCGATGACGACGGCCGCGATGGCATCCAATTCATAGCCGGTGCCGGCCTGAGGTTGCGCAGATTCGAGGCGGCCTGCCATGACCATGCCGGCCCAGGCGGCAAAGAAACCGGAGAGTGCGAAGACGGCGATCTGGATGCGCTTGACCGGCAGGCCCGAGAGACGGGCGGCCTCGAGGTTGCCGCCGATGGCGTACATGGAACGGCCGAGTACCGTGCGCTCTAGGATGAACCAGCACATGAGCCCGGCGATGACCATCATGATGATTGGAACTGGAAAGCCCGCGATATCGCCGCCAAAGGCGTTGACGGCTGGGGCGGTTTCAATGGGCGAGCCTTGGGAGATGACCAGGGTAAGTCCGCGGGCGATGGACATCATGGCCAGCGTTGCGATGAAGGACGGAATCTTGCCCCACGCGGTGGCCATGCCGCAGATGGCGCCGGCCAGCGCTCCTACGATAAGGCCGATGAGCAACGTGAGCCAGCCAGGTAGACCAGCGGTGGAGAACATATAGGCCGAGACCATGGCACCGAGCGCGGCGACCGAACCTACCGAAAGGTCGATGCCAGCGGTGACGATGACAAAGGTCATGCCGAAGGCCAAGATTGCCACCGTGGCGGCCTGGATGCCGATATTGAGCAGGTTCGCCACGGTAAGAAAGTACGGGGTGGCGATAAACAGCGCGATGCACAGGGCAATAAGGCCAACGAGTGCGCCATTATTCATCGCCCAGTTAACTACTCGATTCTTGGTCAAGCTTCATCCTTGGGGTCAGTTCCGGCAGGTGCGGCAGCAGCGGCGGAAGTAGCGGAGGTCACATTGGATACGGCGAAGGCCATGACCTCGTCTTGGGTGGAGTTCTTGGGGAGTTGGCCGGCGAGTTGTCCACCGGACATGACGAGGATGCGATCGGACATGCCGAGCACCTCGGGTAAATCGGAGGAGGCCATGAGCACGGCGCCACCGGCTGCGGTGACCTCATTAATAATGTTGTAGATTTCCACCTTGGCGCCGACGTCGACGCCGCGGGTGGGTTCATCGAGCAGAAGGACCTTGGAACCGGCCAGTACCCAGCGGCCGAAGACCGCCTTTTGCTGGTTGCCGCCGGATAGGTTGCGGATGGGCTGGGAGAGATCCGCCATGCGGATGCGCAGCTTTTCTGCTACTTCTGTCGCGCGGCGGTGCTGGCCGCTGCGGTCTGCAAGCCCCGCCTTGGCGGTGGGGTAGAGGGTGGCAAACCCCAGGTTATCGCCCACGGAGGCGTCAAGGACGAGCGCCTGGGACTTGCGGTCTTCCGGGATATGGCCCACGCCGGCGCGGATGGCGGCACGTATATCGCCGCTGCGCAGCTGCGTGCCGCCAACGCGGATGGAGCCGGAATCGTAAGGATCGGCGCCTGCGATGGCGCGAATGACCTCGGTACGGCCAGCACCCACGAGTCCGGCTAGGCCGACGACTTCGCCGGCATGGACGGAGAAGGTGACGTCGTGAAAGGCGCCGTCGGAAGTCAGCTCGGAGACTTCTAGTAGGGCCTCGCCGTGTTCAGGGGGAACCTTGCGCGGGTATTGATTTTCAATCTCGCGGCCAACCATGAGCCGGACCAGCTCGTCCTCGTCCGTATCGGCAGGGACTTCGGCAATGAAAGAACCATCGCGCAGCACGCTAATGGTCTCTGCAATTCGCGCTAGTTCCTCCAAGTGATGGCTGATAAAAATCATGGCCACGCCCTTGGCCTTGAGCTCCTCAAGCACGGCAAAGAGGGCATCGACCTCCTTACCGGTGAGCGCGGCCGTGGGCTCATCCAGGATAAGAATTCGCGCATTCATGGACAGCGCCTTTGCGATTTCTACGAGCTGCTGCTTGGCGACGCCGAGCTCACCCACCGGCATATCCAGGTCCACGTCCAAGCCGATGAGATGCAGCGCGGCTTGGGCCTGTGCCTTGAGGTGTTTGTGGTTGACCAACCCGAAGCGGCGCGGGGTGCGCCCGAGCATGATGTTCTCGGCCACCGATATGGTGGGAACGAGGTTGAGCTCTTGGTGGATGGTGGCGATGCCCAACGCCTCGGAGGCCTTGGTGTCGGGGATTTTAACCTCTGCGCCATCCACCACAATGCGGCCGGAATCTGGTTGGTGGACACCGGCAATCATCTTGATGAGCGTGGATTTTCCGGCGCCGTTTTCACCCAGCAAGGCTTGGACCTGACCCCGGCGGACGGTGAGATCCACGCCTTTAATGACTTCTACCTGGCCAAAGGATTTGGTTACGCTTTCTAAGCGCAATACGTGGTCACTCATGGCGTGGCCTCATTGAGGTGGTGGGCGGTGGACATGCGTGGGATGTAGCGGGTGTCTAGCACTTCGCCCTCTGGCTGGCGCTTTTCGTTAATAGCCGCGATGAGCTTAGCCGTGGCGGTCTCGCCCATCCGTGCAACATCCTGGTCCACTACCGAGATGGGGGAGGGCTGGAAGCGCAGGTAGATAAAATCATCGAAGCCCACGAGCGCGATCTCTTCTCCGATGCGCTTACCCGCATTATGGCAGGCCTCTAGTGCACCGGCAGTCATCATGGAATCGCCGGCAATAAGCGCGGTGACGCCCTCCTGCAGGAGCGCGATGGCTCCCTTATAACCTTCGCGGTGGCGGTAGCTGCCGTGGTGGATGTGGGTAGGCATCCCACGCGTGGCGGCCTTGAATGCTTCGAGTCGCTGCCGGCCGGTGGAGGTTTCCTGAGGGCCGGACAGGTAGCCGATATGCGTGTGCCCTTTCTCCTTGAGCTGTTCCACGGCCTGTTCGATTCCCTTGTGTGGATCTGATAGCACTGCGGGAATCTGGCTCAGGGTCCGGTCAATGAGCACGAGCGGCCGGTAGGTGCGCGCCTGCTCGAGCGCTTCTTCGGCACCTTCGAGCGGTACGGCGATAATTCCGTCCACCTGGCGTTCCATGAGGGCATCGAGGGCCTTGACTAGCCGCTGTGGTTCCTCGCCGCAACTGGTAATCATTGTGGCTAGACCCTGTTTATCGGCGGCCTCTTCAACGGCTGCCGCCATCGCGGCGAAATAGGCATTATCCAGGCTGGGGATGACTAGACCGATGGCATTCGACCGGGAGCTACGCAAGGCGCGGGCCTGGGCGTTGGGCCTATAGTTCAGCTTGACGGCCGTGTCCTTGACACGTTGGCGCGTGGATTCAGAGATAGCAGGGTTGCCCGAGAGTGAGCGGGACGCGGTAGAAATGGATACTCCAGCAGCAGCGGCCACGTCTTTAAGGGTGGTTCCGGCCATGCTGACCTCCTTGGGTTTTAAGGCGTATGAGCCATCGTCTGGCCCTACGGGGTGCAATCGATTGCATGCTCGAGTTAAACCTAAGGCCTTTTCTATCTTTCTGTCAAGGTGTGGCGAGTCTATGCTGGTATCCATGTCTGACCCGCTCCTCGTGTTGGGTTCCCGCGTAACCCACGGCTATCCCGGCGCTATGTTGCGTTCGCGTCTGGATAAAGCGCTGGCCCTTTATCATGGCCAGCAGATTATTGTCTCTGGTCGCGGCGAGGCAGGTCCGATGGCCACTTATCTTATTGAGCGCGGCGTACCTGCTGAGCGAGTAGTGGTGGAGCCAGACGCCACGAGTACCAATGAGAACCTGGAAAATGCACACCGCTTGGCCCCGCACGCCGTTTTGCAGGTGGTGACCAATGATTTTCATGTCCTGCGCACAACGCTGTGGGCCCGGCACCTAGGTATTGCTGTGCGCGTGCATCCCGCGCGCACCCCGTGGCGGTTAATGCCGCGTAACTATCTGCGTGAAGTTCTAGCTACCCCGCACTCCGCAGCGCGAATAGCGTGGCGGCGGGTGTGTAGATAGCACTGCCGCTTAGTTGGGGGGCTGTTGAGTCCCTTTCAGGTGTCCTCAACCCCCGAAAGAGGTTAACTGCAGGTTAACTCCATGGCGGTGAGCTGGTGAAACGGTAGATATACGCTCCTTATTATGCAAACGATTGACCGGCGCTTTGCCGTGCTCCTAGGCTAAATCCAACGAAAGTTATAGCCAGAAAGGTCTTTGTTATGACCAGTGGAGGAGCGGCTGGCTCTGACGCTGAATACCCCAGCGTCGCCATTTCTCATGGCGATTACGCGGCCGAGATTGCCCTTTTCGGCGGTGCAGTAAAGGCGCTGACCTATCGCGGCGCACCCTTGGTAGAAAGCTATGAGGGCAAGCCACCACTGATGGCCGGTGTGGTGCTGGCGCCGTGGCCCAATCGCACCGAAGATGGCTGGTTTGAATGGCAGGGGACTGTCCACCAGCTAGAAATTACGGAGCCGGAGCGCAATAACGCCATCCACGGCTTCGCGGTGGACTGGTGGCGGGTAAAAGAACGCACAGAAAGCCGAGTGATCCTCGCTTTTGACATTGAGCCGCGGCACGGTTGGCCATGGGCCATTCAGCTGGAGGCTACCTATGCTCTCGATGAGCAAGGATTGCACCACCGGCTGACCGCCCGCACCGCGGACCCCGGCGAGGTTCCCTTTGCCTATGGCCTCCACCTCTACCTTTCCCCACAGGGAGCTGGGGCGGAGGAAGCGGTGCTGAGTGTGGACGTCGGCAAGCGCCACGTGCTAGACGCGCGCAACCTGCCTACGGGCAAGACGGAGCAGGTGCGCATTGTCCACCAACCCATCGCCGAGGTGGATTGGGACGATTGCTTCCACGGTGAAGGGCCGCTGACGGCCAGATATACAGCCGGTGGAAAAGGTGTGCGGCTGGAGATGGGCGAGGGCCTGAACTGGGTGCAGATGTTTACCCCAGCCAACTTCCCGCGGGAACAAGGCCCAGGCAAGGCGCTTGCGGTAGAGCCCATGAGCGCGCCGCCGAATGCGCTGCGTAGCAGGGAAGACCTCGCGCGCTTGAGTGCTCAAAATCCACAGACTTATACGCTGCTGCTGGCAGCAGAAAATAATAACTAGAAAGGTCAGCCATGGAGACTGCTGAATCCGTATTGAGGCTCGATGCCTCTTGGGCGGATTACTTATTGGTAGCCATCTACTTCCTCTTCGTTCTAGGCATTGGCTGGGCCGCCAAGGCCAGGGTGTCTAGCTCTATCGACTTCTTCCTCTCCGGTCGAGGCTTGCCCGCCTGGGTGACCGGACTGGCCTTCGTCTCGGCCAACCTAGGCGCGGTAGAAATCATCGGTATGTCCGCCAATGGTGTGGAGTATGGCTTCCAAACCATGCACTACTTCTGGATCGGTGCCATCCCCGCCATGGTCTTTTTGGGCATTGTGATGATGCCGTTCTACTACGGCTCCAAGGTCCGCTCGGTGCCGGAATTTATGCGCAAACGTTTTGGCAATGCCGCGCACTTGGTCAACGCGATTTCCTTTGCCGTAGCCCAGCTGCTCATTGCAGGTGTGAACCTGTACCTGCTGGCCACCATCGTAGAGGCCCTATTGGGCTGGCAGATGTGGGTATCGCTCTTGGTCGCCGGGTTTATTGTGCTGTCCTATATCACCTTGGGGGGCCTTTCGGCCGCCATCTATAACGAGGTGCTGCAGTTCTTCGTTATCATCGCCGCGCTTGCCCCACTAACCATTATTGGGTTGAACCGCGTGGGCGGCTGGAGCGGGTTAAAAGACGCCGTGGCCAATGACTCTCACTTCCACACCTGGCCGGGCACGGACATCTCCGGCTTCGAAAACCCGGTGTGGTCTGTCATCGGCATCGTCCTAGGCCTAGGCTTCGTGCTCTCCTTCGGCTACTGGACCACCAACTTCGTAGAAGTCCAGCGCGCCATGGCCTCGGATTCTATTTCCGCGGCCCGCAAGACCCCGATTATCGGTGCCTTCCCCAAGATGTTCGTACCTTTCCTGGTGGTTATTCCGGGCATGGTTGCTTCCGTGTCCGTGGCTGACTTGATGGAGGAGCGCGCCGAGCCGAACGACGCCATCCTGCTGCTCATGCGCGACCTGCTACCCAATGGCCTATTGGGTGTGGCAATTGCCGGTCTCTTGGCGTCGTTCATGGCCGGCATGGCGGCAAATATCTCGGCTTTTAATACCGTCATTTCCTATGACATCTGGCAGACCTACGTGGTCAAGGACCGCGAGGATGCCTACTACTTGAAGTTCGGCCGCATCGCTACGGTTATCGCCACCGCTATTGCCATCTTCACCGCGCTTTTGGCACAGAACTTTGGCAATATCATGGACTACCTGCAGACCCTGTTTGGCTTCTTTAATGCGCCGCTATTTGCCACCTTCATCTTGGGTATATTCTGGAAGCGCATGACCCCGCACGCTGGTTGGTCCGGACTGGTGGCCGGTACTGGTTCCGCCATCGTTTTCTGGTACGTCGCTTCTTTCACGGACATGATTAACCTTCCAGGCCAGGGCACCGCCTTCGTCGCGGCCGGCGTGGCCTTCGCCGTGGATATCGTGGTCTCCATCGTGGTTACCTTGTTTACCCAGCCCAAGCCGGATGCCGAGCTGGTCGGCTTCGTTTCCTCCGTAACCCCCAAGGACCACTTTGAGGACTACACCGAAAAGTCCTTGCCGTGGTACCAACAGACCGTCCCGCTGGGCATTATCTGCCTAGTTATGGCCGTAGCACTCAACGTCATCTTTGCCTAAGGAGCCCAACATGTCTGAGAAAAAGCGCGCGGGCGCATTCGACCTGCGCAACGTCATCGCCGCACTCCTCGGCCTCTACGGCCTCATCTTGCTCGGCTGCTATTTCTTCCTTGACCCAGGCATTAACCCAGATACCGGGCAGGCCAAAAACGTCAGCGATAACCTATGGGCAAGCCTTGCTTTGCTGGCCGTGGCCGCCGCCTTTGTGCTGTGGGCGCGCCTGAAGCCCATCACCATCCCAGGAGAAGACTAATGGTTGAGATTACCTCCGCCACGCTTGCCGACGGCCGCGAAATCCTCTACTTCGACGACCAGCCCCACCCTGACCGCGTGCTCGTTGATTCCCGCGATATCCCTACCGTAGCCCCTGCTTCCGAGATGCGCCGGGATCCCCTGACAGGAGACTGGGTGGCCTTTGCCGCCCACCGAATGAACCGAACCTTCCTGCCACCTGCCAATGAGAACCCGCTAGCGCCCACGCGCGAAGGCCAGCTGCCCACGGAGATCCCCAGCCCTAGCTATGACGTGGTGGTCTTTGAAAACCGCTTCCCGTCTTTTGCTACCGCGGCCGACATCGAGCACCCCGAGGAGGATAACCTGTTTGGCATGGTGCCGCGCCTTCCTGCGCGCGCCCGCTGTGAGGTGGTCTGTTTTACCGAGGATCCCGCCCTTTCTTTCAAGGATTTGCCCGAATCCCGCATTCGCACCGTTATTGAGGCGTGGGCTCATCGCACCGCCGCGTTGTCCCAGATTGACGGTGTGCAGCAGGTTTTCCCCTTCGAAAACCGTGGTGAAGAAATCGGCGTGACCCTCCAGCACCCGCACGGCCAGATTTATTCCTATCCATTCCTCTCGCCGCGCCTGCGCTCCATCGTGGATTCCGCCCGGGCCTACGACGGCGACCTCTTTCAGGATCTCCTCGATCGTGAGCGCGCCGCCGGCACCCGCATCATTGCTGAGACCGAGCACTTCACCGTCTTCGTCCCCGCCGCCGCCAAATGGCCGTTGGAAGCTATGGTCTTGCCCAATGAACACATCCCTGACTTCGCCGCGCTTAGCGACGCCCAACGTGCCGACCTCGCACCCTTGCTTAAGAAGCTGTACTCCGCGGTGGACCGCTTCTTTGATGGCGTGGACAAGACCCCCTATATCGCCGGCTGGACCCAGGCACCGGTGGACAAGGCACTGCGCCCAGGCATCCGCATGCACCTGCAGCTCTTTTCGCTTATGCGATCGCCCGGCCGCATGAAGTACCTCGCCGGCTCCGAGTCTTCGCAGGCGGTGTGGATTAATGACACCACCCCGGAGCGCATTGCCGCCCGGTTCAAGGAGATCTGGGATGCTTAACTGGATTGAGACCCGTACCGATGAGGAGCTCGCTGCCGCTGCGCGCGCCCTCTTCGCCTCTGCCTTCCCGGATTCGCCCGAGCCCGCCGGCGTGTGGGCCGCTCCCGGCCGCGTGAACCTCATCGGCGAGCATATCGATTACGCTGGCGGCGCCTCCATTCCCTTTGCGCTGGAGCAAAATACCGCCGTTGCTGTCGCGCCTCGCAGCGATGGGCTTATCCGCATAGCTTCCGAGTTCGACGGCTCCATCGCCCATGCAGAGCTTCCGCTTGCCGATGTTCGTCCGGGCCACCCCGCCGATTGGTCCGGCTACGTTGCTGGCACCGTGTGGGCCGCTACCGCGGCGGGCACGCTGTCATGCACGGGCCTTGATATCACTATTGTCTCCGACGTCCCCGTCGGCTCTGGCCTGTCTAGCTCTGCCGCCCTCGAGTGCTCCACGGCCGTGGCCGCGTATGAGCTCGCGCACGGGCATTCTCCCGATGACGCTGCCCGCAGCCAGCTGGCGCAAGCCTGCATTCGCGCCGAAAACGAGGTGGTCGGCGCCTCTACCGGTGGATTGGACCAAAACGCCAGTCTCTTTGGCCAGCGCGGCAAGGCCCTCTTTTTGGACTTTTCCACTGGCGCCGTCGAGCGCGTGCCTTTCAATATCGAGGCCCAAGACATGGTGCTGCTCATCGCGGACACCAATGCCCCGCACACGCTTTCCGACGGCCAATACGCCTCCCGCCGCGGCATCATCGACGCCGTCCAATCTGCCGCCGGTTGCTCCATCCGCGAGATCTCGAATGCCGTGGACTTTGCCGCCACCGTCAATCCCGCCGAGGCGGAACTCTATCGCCGCCGCGTGCACCACGTGGTGGAAGAAACCAACCGGACCCTAGATGCCGCTACCGCGCTGGCATCTTCCGATCTAGATACATTCCGGCGTCTTATGCGCGAGAGCCACATCTCTCTGCGCGACCTTTATGAGGTCACCACTCCGGAGCTCGACTCCGCTTTTACCGCGGCCGGAGAGCTGGGCGCTCGCATGACCGGTGGTGGTTTCGGCGGCGCGGTTATCGCGCTCATCCCGCACTCCTCCGTCGAGTCCACCGCCCAAGCCATTTATGATGCTGCGGTTTCGCGCGGCTTTCCGGAACCTACCTTCTTGGTTGCGCGTCCGGGTGAAGGCGCCAGGCGCTTGGTCTGACTCCGCGGCCCGGCTCGGCTTAGCCGCGACCCTCCCAGCGCGCCTCTTGTCGTTGGGTCCATACTGATCAGGCTGATCTGAAGGCCGGGCCGCCTCAGATCGGCCTTAATTCCCTCAATTCGGCCTGATCAGATCAGCCCCAAAGCCCTAAGCGTTCGGGTCACAACGCCAAGAGAGCTTTCTGGATCCCCTCGCGCAGAGTCTCGCGAGACTGCTTCATCGGATGCGCAATCGCGCGCAACCCCATGTACGCAATCTGGTCGGCCGCCCGATTCAGCGGATCACCCGCATGCCCAAGTACACGGCGAATGTCGACCTCGCATTGGCCTTGGATATCGCCCCAAGCTTGCTGGAATCGGGACCGCGCACCCGAAGACACCCCTCGCCACGTGCGTCCCGGCCGCGACGCTTTAGAGCCGCGCTTATGCACAATCTGCTCGACCGCCTCCAAAGCGGCTACGGAATCGGACTCAATAACCGCCTTGCGCGCACCCACCTTGAGCAGGTATTTCAGCGCGAGCGTCAGTGCTTCGAGCTCGAGCTCATCCGTGCTCGCCTTGGTTTCTCGAGTTCGTAACCGGTAGTCGCCGTTGCCCGCAACGAAGCACATCGACCCCTTGAATACGGTATCCGAGGAAGCGTCGGTGGCTATGCGAACCACGTCGCCCTTGGACCATGAGGAGGCGCGCGAGAAGTTCGGCCACCAGTGTGCTTTCGGCGTCTCTACCTGTGCCGCTTGCTTCTTTTTCGGTGCTTCACCCATCTTGCGCGCCTTCCGTGCAGTAAGGCCGGCTTGTTTTCGGCGCACGGAGCTCGCGCTCTTCGAAGCCCTATTTTCTTCCGCAAAGCTTCCCGTCACCGTGAAACCGTCTGCCGTGAGTGCCGCTCGCAACGCATTCTGCCTGCGACCAGTGACAATCCACACCCGTCCGTCGAGTCCCTTGAGTGCGCGTTTGACCTCCCGTACGGCGATATCGACGATATCGCCCTTCTTAGTCTGGCCGCGGCGCACAAAACGCGTCTGCTTAGTATTGACCGCGATGACCCAGCCTTCGATGGTGCCGTTGGGGGCGGAATCCCAACGCTCGTCCCAGAGCGCGACCGCAACATGGATTGGTGCCGAGACCATGCCCGAGGTGATCTTGCGGGTACCGTAGGTGCGCGATTGCGTACCGGTAAGTTCTGAGAGCTCGATGGGTTCCATTATCTCTAGTAAAGCACGGTTAACCGCGCTGCTGAATTATCCCCGCACACCACCGCATTGAACTACTTCCCCTTAGGTCGAATGTGATCGAGCCGATCTGAGCACAACCCGCCCTCAACTCAGCCTCAACGCTCTCAATTCGGCCCGATTACCTTGGACCTAAAGTTCCGCCTCTCACTGAAGGTTCTCGGAAGTTCACCTTCCTGAGCCCCATGACGCGTGCTCCGCCCCTCCAGTAGTGAAGATGAAACCATGATTACAGATCACTTCATCAACCTTCGTTACGCCGGAGCCGAAAGTCCGCACCACTTAGCCCTCCAGTGCGGTGAGCTCACCCAGATAGCGCCCTGGGTCGCCGTTCCCACGGCCACCTGGAGGCAATGGGTGCGCCATAAACAACAATTCGCCAAAGTAGTCGCTGCCGGGTGGAGCACCCACCGCGCCGTCCTCATCAGTAAATCGGCCGCGCGGCTGTGGGGAATGTGGGTAATTTCCAGGAAAGGGGAGGAGGTGGAGTTAGCGGTGCCTTCGGGAAGCGTTCCCCCACGCAGGCTCACCGCGAAGGGCTATCGGTACCGCCGGGTAAAGTCCCTCCAGGAATCCACGGTGACGGTAGCAGGTGTGCGCACCACGCATCCCGCCCGCACCTGCCTCGAAATCGCCCGGCTACACGGCTTCCCAGATGGCCTGGTAGCTACCGATTCTGCTCTCAGGCAACACGGCGTCACCACCTATGACTTGCGCGAAGAACTGGCAAGAATGCAGCGCACTAGGGGACAAGCAGCCATGCGTAAGGTTATCGAGCACGCGTATGGCGGATCGGAATCGCCCTATGAGTCCTATCTGCGAGCCCTCATTATCGAGCGTTTCCCGCAGGTGAAAATTGAGCCGCAGAAACCGCTGCTCGGGAAGTATCGGGCGGATCTCTGTCTCGATGGCTGGCTGGTGGTCGAGGTCGATGGCGATGCCAAATATGACGGTACCTACGGCAAGGAGCCCGTCCACGTGGTCAAGCAGCAGATAAAAAGGCAGCGAGCGCTAGAAAACCGCGGATACGTGGTGCTGCGCTTTGGTTCCAGCGAGGTGAAAGCGTCGGACGAGGCATTGCGGATAATCGCTAGCCACTTGGGAAAACGCGGCAGGAAAGTAGCCTAGATCACCCCCGCGCCACCCCACAAAGCATAAAAGTTGTTGAACAAAAGGCATAGCAACCCTTAAGATGATGCGCATCACAAATTTAATGCGACCTGCATCACGAAAGGTAAAATCTAGTGAGTGCTGAGACATCACACGCCACTCCGGCGCGGGCGGAGGATAAGACCCCGCCAAAGGGCCTCGGCGCCATGGCCGGTGCCATGTTCCTCATGGCCACCTCCGCCATCGGTCCGGGATTTTTGACCCAGACCTCGGTCTTTACCGTGCAGATGGGGGCTTCTTTCGCGTTTGCGATTATGCTGTCCATCCTCGTTGACATTGCCATCCAGCTCAATGTGTGGCGAGTGCTGTGTGTAAGCGGTATGCGCGCAAATACCTTGGGTAATACCGTTCTCCCCGGCCTGGGCTGGGTCCTCGCCGTATTCGTCTTTATCGGCGGCGCGGTCTTCAATATTGGCAATATCGCCGGTTCGGGCCTCGGTATCAACGCGATGCTGGGCATCGATGCGCGCATCGGCGGCGTCATCGCCGCAGCTATCGCCGTTTTTATCTTCCTCTCCCGCAAAGCCGGCATGGCACTTGACCGCCTTGTTGCCGTCCTCGGTGCGGTCATGATCCTGCTCATGCTCTACGTCGCGGTGGTCAGCCAACCACCGGTGGGCGAGGCACTAAAGAATACCGTCGCGCCAGGCGAGATTGACTTCTTCGTCATTACCACCATCATCGGTGGCACCGTGGGCGGCTATATCACTTTTGCCGGCGCGCACCGACTCATTGATTCTGGCCACACCGGCGTGGAAAACGTCAAGAACATTACCTATACCTCGGTCAGCGGCATCGTGGTAACCGGCATCATGCGCATGCTCCTCTTCTTGGCGGTGCTCGGCGTGGTAGCCACTGGGGTGGCGCTTTCCGATGACAACACCGCGGCCGATGCGTTCTACCATGCCGCTGGCGAGTTCGGCCTGCGTGCCTTCGGCGTAGTCCTCTTCGCTGCCGGTTTGTCCTCCGTTATCGGTGCGGCCTATACCTCGGTGTCCTTTGTGACCTCCCAGGAGACCTCGACGCGCACCCGTAATATCCTCACCATCGTCTTCATTGTGGTGTGCACGGTGGTCTTCGTGGCCATTAACTCCGCTCCGCAGAAGCTGCTCATCTTCGCTGGTGCCATCAACGGCCTTATCCTGCCCATTGGCTTTGCCCTCGTGATGTGGGTGGCCTGGCGCCGCCGCGACCTTTTGCATGGTTATAAGTACCCCAAGTGGCTTCTGGTCATTGGCGCCTTGGCGTGGGTACTGACCATCTTTATTGGTTTCAAGGCCTTTTCCGGCATCACCGAACTATGGGCTTAATGCGGACCCCGGAGCAGGTGCGCGAGTATGCGCGCACCCATGAAATGGCCACCACCGCTGGCCATGCCCGTGGCTTTATGCAGGCTAATCTGCTGGCGGTGCCGCAGGAATACGCCTTCGATTTCTTGCTTTTTGCCCAGCGCAACCCCAAGCCGTGCCCAATTGTGGGCGTGCTAGAGGCGGGGCAGTACACCTCCGAGCTACTTCCAGGTGGAGATATCCGCACCGATATCCCCGCCTACCGCGTCTTTGAAAACGGTGAGCACAGTGCCACGCTTGGCGACGCCACCTCGTACTACACCCCAGACATGGTCAGCTTCCTTATCGGCTGCTCCTTTACCTTTGAAACTGCCCTGCAGGATAACGGCATAGAGGTCGCGCACATTGCCCAGCAGCGCAATGTGCCGATGTTCAAGACCTCGATTCCTACCACCCCGGCCGGGGTCTTTTCCGGTCCCATGGTGGTGTCCATGCGGCCGATTCCGGCCGCACAAGTCTCCGATGCCGTGCGCATTACCTCCCGCTACCCCTCGGTTCATGGCGCCCCAGTGCACGTAGGTGACCCAGCGGCCATCGGCATTGCGGATCTCTCGTGTCCAGACTTTGGCGAGCCGGTAGAAGTACCAGACGGCTGCCTACCGGTCTTTTGGGCCTGTGGTGTCACCCCACAAGCCATCGTGATGGAATCCAAGCCGCGCCTGGCTATCACGCACGCGCCGGGGCAAATGTTAGTGACAAATGCCCGCGATCAAGATTTTCTCATTCCTTAATCCTCGAGCACGGCGAGGATCTTGCCGCACGTATTCATGAGGCTGTCATGTGCAAGCGTGGCAGCCTCATCCCGTTTTCCATCTGCGATGAGCGTGGCCAAGGTGATATTTCCTTGAATATGGTCCGCATGTAGTTGCGGGTAGCGCGGGATGGCCAAGAGGAAGGTAAGCCGCATGCGGGCGAGTAGATTATCCATCTGCTCATTCAGGGTGGGGGAGCCTAGCGCGGCCACCAGCGTGCGGTGGAAACGCTGATTGATGGCGGAGACTTCCTGGTGCTCGCCGCGCGCCGCGTAGTCGAAGGCGGAGGAAGTGAGGGTGACGAGTGAGGGGGCGTCGGGAAAAGCGCCCCAACGTACCGCGGCCGGTTCAATGGCTGCGCGGGCGGCGAAGAGATCACGGATATAGTCTGCATCTGGCATTGCGAGGAAGACACCCCGGTTAGGGATGCGCTCGACAATGCGCTCCGCGGCGAGCCTCGTGAAGGACTCACGCAGGGTATTGCGCGAGCAGTTGAAGCGTTCGGCTGCCTTGACCTCGCTGAGGCGCTCGCCGGGCTGGAATTCGCCTGCGGAAATGGCTTCGCGCAACGCGGAGGCGACAGACTGGGAAAGCATGCTCACAACTGTACTAAAAAGTTGTGCACCTCACATTGAATATGAGGTGTACAACCCCTACACGAGCATTAATCGATGGTCGCAATAACCTTCGAGGAATCCAGACGGTCTCCCTCAGCAGCCAAGAGCTTGATGGTGCCGCCGCGCGGCGCCTTAATAGCAGATTCCATCTTCATGGCCTCTACAGTGGCGATGGCATCGCCTTCGGCTACGGTATCGCCGTCCGCGACGTTCCACGCCACAAGGTTGGCCTCGAATGGGGAGGTGACTGCGTTGTCATCGGTGGACTGCGCACCAGCCGAAGATGGTGCCGTGGATGCAGAGCCGCCGGCCGAGGCGGCGCCCGGTGCGGCAAGGAAATCTACTGGAACGCCAACGTTGACCAGCTTGCCATCGATCTCCACGGCAACATTGCGACGCTGGGTGTAGATGGCTTCGACCTTTTCCACCTGGTTGGCAGCAGATGGGCGGTAGTTGTGGTCAACCCAGTCAGTAAAGACACCAATCTCGGAAGCCCCCGCGGCAGCGGCATCCTCTGCCGGGGCAGCGGTACCGATGAGCGCAGGCTCGTCCATCATGTCGCGGTGGAACGGCAGCACGGTGCGCACGCCGGTGACGGTGAATTCGCGCAGGGCAAAGCGGGCGCGGGCCAAGGCGATCTCGCGGGTCGGGCCCCACACCACCAGCTTGGCAATCAGCGAATCATAGTAGGGCGGGATGATGGAGCCAGAGCGTACCGCGGAATCAACGCGGATGCCCGGGCCGGTCGGCGGCTCGAAGGAGACAATGGTGCCAGGGCACGGAGCGAAGCCATTGAGGATGTCTTCGGCGTTGATGCGGAACTCAAAAGCATGGCCGTGGGATTGTGGATCCTCATCGAAGGACAGCGGCTCGCCGGCCGCGATGCGGAATTGCTCAGCGATGATATCGGTGCCGGTGACCGCCTCGGTAACGGGGTGCTCGACCTGCACACGGGTATTGACCTCGAGGAAGGATATGGTGCCGTCTTCGGAGACGATGTACTCGACAGTGCCGGCACCGACATAGCCCACCTTGGCGCAAATGGAGCGGGCGCCTTCGATGATGCCGTTGCGTTGGGCGTCGGAAAGCGCGGGTGCTGGGGCTTCCTCAATGAGTTTTTGGAAGCGGCGCTGGGTGGAGCAATCGCGGGTGCCGAGCACGCGCACATTGCCGTGCGTATCGGCCAGCACCTGGGCCTCGACGTGGCGCGGGTGGGTGAGGAACTTTTCTACGTAGCACTCCGCGCGGCCGAAAGCCTCCATGGCCTCGCGGCCAGCGGAGTTGAACGCGCCCTCGATTTCTTCCATATTGTCTACGACCTTCAAGCCGCGTCCGCCGCCGCCATAAGCGGCCTTGATGGCAATGGGCAGACCGTGCTCTTCGGCAAAGGTGCGGGCTTCTTGCCAATCATCGATGGGATCAGAAGTACCAGGTGCCAGTGGTGCGCCGACCTCTTCGGCCACGCGGCGGGCAGCAATCTTGTCACCGAGTAACTCAATATGCTCGGGCGAAGGGCCAATCCAAATCATTCCGGCTTCAGTCACCGTGCGGGCAAAGTCGGCGTTTTCGGACAAAAAGCCATAGCCTGGGTGAATAGCATCTGCACCGGCACGCACCGCGATATCAAGCAGCGCGGGTACGTTCATGTAGGTATCGGCAGCCGTATTGCCCGGCAGCGCATAAGCTTCATCTGCTACCTGGGTATGCAAAGCACCCGCATCTGCTTCGGAGTAAATGGCGATGGACTTAATGCCTAGGTCGCGGGCGACGCGGGCGATACGCACGGCAATTTCGCCGCGGTTAGCAATGAGGACGGTTTTAATCTGCATTTTTATCTCCAGTGTTCAAGGCTTGAGGTGCTACGAGTTCAAAATTCACGCGTGCGCCGGGCGGCAGCTGCGCGGCAATATCAATATCTTCTTCCAAAACGGTGGCGATGACGGGGTAGCCACCGGTCACAGCGTGATCGCGCAGGAAGACTACGGGTTTGCCATTGGGCGGGATTTGGATGGATCCGGCGACCATGCCCTCGGACGGAAGTTCGCCGTCTTTAACGCGCTCAATCGGCTCATCGCCATCGAGGCGCAGGCCCACGCGGTTGGAATCTGAGGTGACGGTCCATTCAGCATCCAGGAAGGCGGAGACATTATCGCCAAACCAGTCATCGCGGAGACCGAGCACGCAGCGCAAGGTAGCGCGGGTCTTGCCATCGGAGCTTTCGCGTACTCGTAGTGGGTTGGAAAGCTGGGCATCGGTCATGCCGGTAGAACGCGGCAGCACACCGATGACATCGCCGGTGGTGACGGGGTCTGGGCCGAGGCCCGACAGGACGTCGGTGGCTGCGGAGCCAAGCTCGGATTCGGCGATGATGCCGCCGCGAATAGCGACGTAGTTGCGCATGCCTACCGTTGCGGGATCCACCGTGACGGTTTGCCCGGCCGTGACCAGGACAGGACGGGCGAGGTGAACCGGCATCTCACCAAGGCGGACACGGGCGGTCGCACCGGTGACGCAAATGACGGTATCGGTGAGCGCGTGGAGCTTAATGCCGCCAATATTTTCCAGCACGGTTGCTCCGCGCGGGTTGCCCACGGCCACATTGGCGGTCGCGGCGGCGGCGCGGTCCGCAGCACCCGATGGGGTCACGCCGAGGTCGCCCACGCCTGGGCGCCCCAAGTCTTGGTAGAGAGTGAGTAGGCCGGCATCGATTACCTCCATGCGCGGCAGGCGGGCAGGAGCGCGTTTAGAGCGCGCAGAGTGATCGACGAGCTCCGGTAGCTTATCCACGCTGCGGTAGCGCACGCGGTCGCCCGGCTGCACCAAGGCTGGCGGGTTGGCATTGGAATCCCACATCGGCGTATTGGTGGTGCCCAGCAGCTGCCAGCCACCTGGGGAGACGCGTGGGTAAACCGCGGAAAACTCGCCTGCAATGCCTACGGCACCGGCCGGTACTGCGGTACGGGGGCTGGAGCGGCGCGGCACGGCGCGGGCCAAGGACGGATCCGAAGGCGCGCAGTACGTAAACCCTGGGGCAAAGCCACCGAAGGCGGCAGTCCACTCGGTGGAGGTATGCCAGTTGATGAGTGCCTCGCGCGAGAGGCCAAGTAGGTCTGCAGCCTCATCGACATCTTTTCCGTCATAGAGCACATCGATTTCTACCGTGCGCGCCTCTGCGGTCGCGGCTGTGGCAGGGGAAAAGTGTTGCAAAAATTCCGCCGCATCGCGCGCCGAATCGGGTGCCTCAAAGGTCAGCAGCAGGGTAGTGGCGGCCGCAATGCAGTCCACCTGATTCTTCAAAGGCTTGGCAGACAGCGCAGCGTGCCAGTCCATGACTTGGTTTAATCCCTCCAAGTCAATGAGCAATGCGCGAGTGCCCACAAAATTAATGTGCATTAGATGAAGCTCCGAATCTCGATACCCTCAGCCCGCAAGCGCTCCACTACGCCGCGTAGCAGCTTCACCGCGCCGGGGGAATCACCGTGGGTACATACGGATTGCGCATCTACCTCGAGCTTCGTGCCATCCACGGCGGTAATCGAACCGGTTTGTGCTACCTCGAGCACTCGCTGTACCACCTCATCGGCGCTATCCAGCACCGCATTGGCTTCCTTGCGTGAGACGAGCGTGCCATCGGGGTTGTAATTGCGGTCCGCAAAAGCCTCACGGATGACGGTGAGCCCGCTTTGCTTGGCGACGTCCACTGCTACGCCCCCAGGCAGCAACATTACCGGCAAGTCACCAAAGGCCTTGATGCCCTTGATGACGCCCTCTGCCTGTGCCTTATCCTTCACGATCGCGTTATACATCGCACCGTGTGGCTTTACGTAGGAGACCTTAGTGCCATTGGCGCGAGCCAAAGCATCAAGTGCACCGATTTGATAAGTCACCTCATCGGCGAGTTCGTTCGGGTTGTAATCAATAAAGCGGCGACCGAAGCCTGCGGCGTCGTTATAACCCACGTGCGCGCCTACGGTCACGCCGGCCTCTGCGGCTGCCTTCAGTGTGCCAGCAATAGAGTGTGGGTCACCCGCATGGAACCCGGTGGCCACGTTTGCTGAGGACACCATCTCCAGCATCGCCGCGTCATCTGCGACCGGGTTGCCTGCAGTGGTCTCTCCCAAATCCGCATTGAGATCGATATGGAGCGCGGACATTCAACACCGTCCTTAAGATTGTTGAACAATTCGAATGGGCTTAAGTGTAACCCTCGACACTGACATTTGTGAAGCTGATTACGTTTGCACTACCCGCGTGTACACCCCCACCCGTATACGGGAAACCGCCCCGTCTCGGAGAAGGGATCCGAGACGGGGCGGCATAGCTCGCTAGAGTCCAAGAGTTCCTAGGCCCTAGCTTTATAAATCTTTAGCGTCCGTAGTTCTGGACGGCGTAGAGCTTGCCTTCAGAGTTGATGGCAACGCCAACGCCGATGGTCTTGGCGCGTGGGTCCAGCATGATCTTGCGGTGGCCCGGGGACTCGTACCAGAGCTTTACTAGCAGCGCATCGGAGTAGTCGCTCCATGCCTGCAGCACGTTCTCACCGCCGGCCGGGATATTGGCTGGGTAGTAGTTCCAGTGCTGCGGGCGGTGGCTGAGCTTATCGGCGCGAACCAGCTGATTGGCCCAATCCTGGGCTAGGCCATTGAGCGCACCGTTGGCGCGAACCGGGCGCAAGCCGTGTGCCTTGCGGTAGTCGTTGGTGTAGTTGATGATGTTCTGGACGCGGCTGGAAGCTGGAGCGACCGGTTTTGCAGCGGCAGCCGGAGCAACGGGAAGATTGGCGGAAGGTACCGGAAGGTTCACGCCACCGAAGCTACTCAAGGAGCTCGATGCCTCTGCAGGAGCTACGCCAACGCCGAGGGCGACGGCTGCTGCAAGTGCAGGAGCGACGAACTTCTTGGCGCAGAAGTGAACTTTGGGGGTAAACATAAGCGGTGCCTTTCTGCTGGAACCTAGCGGGTATCACAAGGGTGGAAATCGCGGGGTGTTCACGGCGAATTTCCGTTCCTCTTCACTTAAAATTTAATCAATTACCACGGGGTAAAAGCCAACTGACCAGCAATTATTAGGATTCCTAAAGATGATTTCCCGGAAAACTAATTACTTCTTAGTTATTTCTCGATTTGAGCTAGGAAACCCCTAAATTCCCTCAGTGACGGCGTTGAACGCCTCGCCCCACGGGGGTAATTTCCAATCCATATCTCAGGTTCCCGGAGAAATGAGGTTGATTTAAGGTATATGGGTCTAGTTTTAAGCCAGCCACCGGCGAAACTGGCCAGTTTCTTGCTAGAGCCTATGAAGAACCTTGTGGTTTCTGGTTGTCATAAGATTTATGAGATTCCACCATGTCGGCACATAGTCTCGCCGGAGCCTTTTAGGCGCATTGCCCCGTCCGTGGGGGCAGCAGAATCGCGGTATCTTCGCGCTGTTTAGGCATAAAAGAGCGCTCAGCGGAGAAATCGCTGAGCGCTCGCAAAAGTAAGGCTTTTTAAGCCTGGCTGGTCGCGGCCGCCTTGTTAGTAGAGGGGGCGGGCGAAAGGGCCGAGGAAATGATGTCGGCGGCTTCCTTCCGGTTCCGTGCTCCGTGGAGTTGGGCGCGGAAGTCTTCCTTCATGATGTTGCGTGCGAGCTTGGATAATAGCTTGAGATGCTGCTTTCCGGCATCGTCGGGAACGGCGATAAGGAAGGCGAGGGTGGTTGGGTCCTCGCCCTCGGCCCACGTGACACCTTGGGGTAGGCGGGCGAAGGCAAGGGTGGGTACCTTTACCCCGGCAGACCGCGCGTGAGGAATGGCTACGCCGTGTCCCACACCGGTGGAACGGGTAGATTCGCGCTGCAATGCGGCGCTAGCGACCGCTTCCGCATCGGACATTCGCGGAGAGGTGAGCTTCACTAGGGAACGAATGACCTCTTCGCTGGAAGAGCCCAAGTCCTTATCCAGACTGATCGTGTCCACGGCTACCAGCGGTTTATCCTTGCGCTGCGTCAACCCTACTAGCAGGAGGATAAGGCCGGCACAGACCGCGATGCCGGCGAGCATGGCGATAAAGAAACCTACGACATTGTCTACGGCGCCGAGCGCCGCGACGATTGGCCCGCCGTGCATCACGTGGTCTTGCGCGCCAAATGCTCCGGCAAGTGCACCGGCTACGGCACCACCAGCAACATTGGCGGGAATAACCTGCAATGGACGTGCGGCAGCGAGCGGAATAGCGCCCTCAGTAATGCCGAAGAATCCCATGAACAATGCCGCGATGCCGGCATCATTTTCCGCTTTGTTAAACCAGCGGCGACGCAGAAGCGTCGCTACGCCCACGGCAAGAGGTGGCACAGCAATGGCGCAGGCCGCCATGCCCATCGGCGCCGCGTTGCCAGCCGCGATCATGCCGCCGCCAAAGAGGAAGGCTGTCTTATTGAAGGGGCCACCCATGTCGAAGGCAATCATGGCGCCAAGGATGAGGCCCAACACGATGACGGAGGATCCCTGCATGCCGGCGAGGTACTCAGTCATTGTTTCGAAAGCGGCCGAGACAGGTGCGCCAATGAGCAAGATAAAGATAAGGCCCACGATGAGTGTGGTGAAAATCGGGATGACAATGATGGGCCAGATCGGTGCAATGAATTTGTGCACTGGAATCTTCTTAATGGCCAGGGCCACATAACCAGACAAAATACCGGTGACAATGCCGCCCAAGAAGCCGGCACCCGTTTCAGACCCATATAGTGATCCGGTGGTGGCGATGAGGCCGGTGATAAGGCCAGGCGCAAGGCCCGGTCGGTCCGCGATGCCCACAGCGATGTAGCCGGAGAGAACTGGAACCATCAGTGAAAACGCCAGAGCGCCGAGTTCATTGACAGTGTTCCAGAAGCTATCTTCTGGAATCGCCATGCCCTCAGGCGTGGGGGTGCCACCGATAGAGAGGGCTACCGCAATGAGCAAACCGCCGGTAACTACGAACGGGATCATGTGCGAGACGCCGTTCATCAGCGCTTTGTACAAGGTCTGGCCAATACTATTTTTGCGGGGCGCTTCTTCTTCCTGGCTGTCTGTAGATCCTTCCCAGCGCGCAGCGCTTAAGGACCTGCTTAGTAGTTCCTTTGGGTGTTTGATGGCCTCGTCCACGCCGGTGGCCTCGAGGCGTTTGCCATGGAAGCGGTCTTTGGAAATTACAGTATCGGCACCAATGACAATGGCATCGGCGTCTTCGATATCTTGCTTGCTAAAGGTTCCTTCGACGCCGATAGAACCGTGAGTTTCAATCTTGATGCGGTAGCCCAGTTCTTGGGCTGCGGCCTCAAGGTTCTCGGCCGCCATATAGGTATGCGCGATGCCCGTCGGACACGCCGTGATGGCGAGGATGAGGGGCGATGACTCTGAAGTGCTCATGAGTCTTATTAAACGGCAAACGTTTGCGTTGGCACAATAGGGGATTGTCATCTAATGCGCCGGTACGCTGGAAGCACCCGACCGCAGAAAGGGACGCCACGCCGTGAGTAAAGCATCGCCGGATAATATCTTGCTCTACCTGCCGCAAAAGCAGGAAGACCAAGTACGCGAAATCTTTGCCGGCCTTGCCCAGCGCGGCTTTCCCGTCCAACATCAACGCCCGCACATTACTGTGACCTTTTCACCGCACATGCAGCCAGAGGTCGTGGATTTAGCGGCGCAGCTGCTGCCGCCTGTCATGCCGGCAGATTTCCGGCGGGTAGGAAACGTCGTTTTCGGCACCAAGCGCAAGCAGACGGTGGCTTGGCTGCTTGAAACGACCGACGAGCTAGAAATTGCCGCGCGAAAAATCAGTGCCGCCAATCCGGACGGGCGCGGGCCGCGGTGGACCCCGCATCTGACCATGGGGTTGCGCCTGCCGCGCGAGGAGGTTCCTGGCTATATCCACGCAATGGATGAGCTCACCTCAGCGCATTTCAAGGAGCTTAGCGCCGTAGAAGCCGCCTATTGGCGGCCGCGCACGCAGGAAAAGACAGTACTGGCCGAGGCCTAGAGCAGGGCTTGTAGAGCACGGGCAACGCGCAGCACGGTCAGGTCCTCGCCCGGCTTGCCGACGACCTGCACCGCATCACCCACGCCTTTTTCCTCTTCGCCGCGCAGCGGCACCGTAATCGCCGGCCATCCAAGCACATTGAAAGGCTCGGTCCAGCGTCGCAGGCTCGCGGCCGATTCCGCGGTATTCTCCGGGGTGATATCGGACCACTTGAGGGGGCCGGAATCGAGGGTAGGGGTAAGAATAATGGGGGCATCGCCAAGCAGGGCAAGAGCCTTTTCGCGCAGCTCTTTCACGCCCTGTGCAGCTGCGTCATAATCTTCCTGGCTGATATTTTCTCCGCCCAGCACTCGCTGCAAAATGACATCCTGGTACCTTTCGCGCTGGTCCAGCAATGGCCGGTGGACATCATAGACCTCTTTCAAGCGCATCGGCTCGTAGAGCTCGGCCGTGGCGGCGATGGTGTCTTCCAAGTCCACGCCCTCGGTGAGCTTAAAGTCCGAGTGCTCTAGCACCGCCAAAAGATCTGCGAAGCGCTCTCCCTTGGCCTTGAGGGCCGTGACATCAAGAGCAGAAACATCCTGCGCCGCGGCCGGTTCCTCATCTGCGGTAGCAATAAAGGCCTGCTCAATGAGGTCAATTGAGCTGGCAAAGAATCCAATGCAATCAAAGCTCGGGGCGAAGGGGAAGACACCTTCTACCGGAATGAGCCCGAAGGTGGGTTTGAACCCCAGCACGCCCTGGCAAGCAGCAGGCACACGCACCGAGCCGGCGCTATCAGAACCCACCGTAAGCTGCAGCGCGCCGCAAGCCACCAAAGCGGCAGAACCAGAGCTAGAACCACCGCCGCAGATTTCGGGATCGCGTGGGTTGATAACGCGACCGTAGGCCGAGGCATCGCCCAAAATGCCATAGGAAAACTCCTGCAGGTTCGCCTTCGCTACCGGCAGCGCACCCTTCGCCGTCAAACGCTGCACCACTGGTGCATCCTTAACCGGTGCGCGCCCAACTTTGACCTTGGTGCCGCAGGTAGTAGCTACGCATGCCACATCCACGATGTCCTTGAACGCCACCGGTTGCCCCATGAGCGTGGGTGATTCATCCACCGCGTGCTCATCAAACGGGATGACGGTAATCACCGCGTTAAAATCCTGCTGGGCTCGGTGCAGGCGATCAGAAAGTGTAGCCATAACGGAAGCTAAGTCCTTTCAACGTCGGCGTCCTCTGCTGTTTACTATGTATTAGAAGAATGCAGATGTTACTACCGTACATCAGGAATCGGTGAACAATTTCCCGTTTCTAGGCAAAGCACCGCTTGCATGGTGTTACCCAGCAAAAATCCCCAGTGCATCCCATGCCAGCCAGCCTCCTTCGCGGAGGGTGAAGACGAGCTGGTTCTCTCCTTCCTTCAGGGTGTCTTCGGCGAGAGCAAACTCGATTGCTGCCGGTCGCAGCGGGGTCGGTTCCCCGCTGGCATCGCCTTGGCGCGAACCTTGCGTTGCGCCTTGCGGGAGCTCTATTTGTTTATGAAAATCATTAACCGTGATATCGAGAACACCGCCGAGCTTGGTGGTATCAATGAGCCACAGTGCCAGTGCCGCCTTTGAGGCAGGCTTATCCAATTTCACCGTCCACTTCAGCGTGTAGGATTTGCTGCCGGCCCATTTATCGCCGGGGCCGGGGAGGAGATAAGGGACGTCGGCAGGCGTAGCATCCGGTCCAACGGTGATCGTCTGGTCTGGGTGCGCAGTGACGATCTTCTTGTAGTCCTTTGGCGAGTACTGGAACTCTGTGCCTTTTCGATCAAAGGAACCAATCGTGGCTAGCGCTTGGCCAGCAGTGACCGAAGGCAGGGAGGTAGACGTTGCCTTGCCAGAAGGAGCGGACTCGGTACCGGAAGCATCTACTACCTTGACGTAGTAGGACCACTTTTCACCGGCGACGTCGCGCCGGGAGTGGTGGAAAAAGGGGAAGATGGTCTTGCCCAACAGCACGTCTACACCATTGGGATCGGTGCCGATGACACGGTAGTGATCCAAGACGACGTCCCAGGAAACAGGCTCCCAAGTGACGTAATTTTCCATGAGCTGCGGTTCTGCCTGAATGTTAGCTACGGCCGGTGGAGCAGCACTCGCGGTAGGAGCTGGGGTAGAGGACCCTTGGTCAGAGGAATGTTTGCGGGAAGAACCGTGGCGAGAGGAAGAAGAGGAAAGCGAGCTAAAAAGTCCCATGATGAATTGTCCTTTCGGGGTTTAGAGGGAGCGCAGCGTGTGCTCGCCGGCATTGGTACGGAAGGAGAAAGCAGTCTCGCGCGGGGCGGTATCATCGCGCTCAATCCAGGGCACGACGACGAATTCGGAATCGAGGTGCTCGCGGGTAGCGTGCACTTTGATGTAGCCACGGCGCTTATCCATGGCCTTCACATATGGCTTTTCCAACCACTCGGTGCTCTTGGAACCGGCAAAGCCATCGCCATCGGAAGCAATGGAGGTCGCGACCAATTCCACGCCGACGGGCTGGCCCGATTCGGATTGAATCTCGGCAGCGCAGTGTTGGTGAATATCGCCGGTAAAGACAACGGGATCGCTTACCTTAGATAGGGACTCGATAAGGCGGCGGCGCGCTGTTGGGAAGCCGTCCCATTGGTCGGTGCTATCGGCGATTGGTACGACGACCACGCTATTGACCACCACGTTCCACTGTGCCGGGGAGGTGGCGAGCTTATCGTTGAGCCACTGCTCCTGTTCCGCGCCCAAGATGCTGGCATCCTCCGCGGATTCCTCGCGGTATTGGCGGGTATCGACCAGGTTGAAACGCATTAGCGTGCCCACGTCGAAGGAATCATAAATGCGGTTATTGGGGCCTTCGGGAAGCGCGGGCGGGGCGACCGGAAGATTCTCATAAAAGGCACGGTAGGCAGCTGCGCGCTGGTAGAGGAAGTGCTCGGCCTTGGTGCCAATCTCGGACCATTTGCCGGCGTAGTTATTTTCTACTTCATGGTCATCCCACACAATCGCCATCGCGGCGCGCGCATGCGCGGCCTGCAGGTGCTCATCAGATTTGAAGAGCGAGTAGCGCAGGCGATATTGCTCCAGAGTCTCCACCTTTGCCTTGAAAACATCGGGCACGCTTGCGCCCTGGCGCCACAAATTATCTCCTTCCACAATGCCGTATTCGTAGATATAGTCGCCCACGAAAATGGTCATATCCAGGTCTGGTTCCTGCGCAATATGCTTCCACGGGGTGAAATAGCCGTGATACCACGCTTGACACGAAGCTACGGTGAAGGTGAAATCATCCACCTTCGCGCCGGGTGCGGGCAGAGTTTTAAACCGACCTACTGGGCTTACCTTGCCATCCACGCGGAAGCGATAAAAATACTCAGTTGCCGGCTCCAGCCCAGTGACCTGCGGATGTACCGAGTGTGCCAGCTCGCGTTGGGCTAAGGCCTCGCCCTGCTTGACGACGTCCCCAAACCCCTCATCCTTCGCAACTTCCCAACCCACGCGGACATCGCCGCCGGTCATGCCGCCGTGACCATCCTCAGCCAGCGGTTCCGGGGCCAAGCGGGTCCACAGGATCATGGAATCATGCCGCGGCGTACCCGCCGCTACGCCCAAGCCAAAAAGCTCCGAATCCTGCGGCAGATCCCCACCTCGTGACGATCCCCATGAGCTTAGGCTCGACTGCGCACCCGCCTTTGCTGGTGCATTAATACCCGCAGCCACCGCCGCGGCCGACACACCTGCAATCTGCAGGAAGTTACGACGATTAAAAGAAGAACGACTATTTGAATAAGGCATACAAAGCTCCACAAAAGGTTTAAAAGGAACTTTTTCAGCCTAAGCAGCCGCGGTGAATCGCTGGTTAAATCAGCATGAAATCTATGGACTCCAAGGATCGTTCTCGAGGCAGTATTCAGCCGAATGTTCTGCCTGGCAGTTAAACCACCACTTCTGGTTTTCAGCGCGCATCTGCTCAACCTCAGCGGAACGTGTCATATAAGCCGGGATGCTGGGATCATAATCCGAATCTGAGCCGCCAGTACCGTTGCCTACCGGGGACGAGCACTGAGACGGATCGGAGACGTAGTGATCTGTTTGCGGGCACCGGTAGGGGTATTTTGCCATTTGCTCGTCGTGGAGGTTTTGGCATTCTTGCGCCCAGCGGATAGTTCCATCGCTGTACCAACCGTTGGTAGTCCAGCTACCGCCGCCGTAGACGCACTCGGTCAGGGTGGGTTCTGAGGTGGATTCGGTGGTGTTCGCTAGGGGAGCGTCGGCAAGCGAAGGCTCAGCTTCCGCTGTCGGTTGCGGCTCCGAAGAGGACGGCTCGGGCGCAGAGCTTGTGGAACTAGAGCTGATAGTTGAACTATTGGCCGTGCTGGAGGAACTAGTTGCGGTTGCTCCTGACGGCTGCGAATCCGGAGAGGAACAGGAAGCCAAAGAAAGCATCACCGTTATGAGAGCGACGAAGTAGGAGAGAGTTTTCATAATCTATGGATAGTAGACAATGAGAAAATATCTGGAGCGCAGGATTCATCAACTACATTGAAAGCCATGACTTCCACCACCTCTGAGCCCCCAAAGCTCCAGCCAAGCTCCTATATCCCGTTGATGTTCGCACTGCTTACTGCGGTGTTTGCGTTCCAGCTCAATGCGTCGATGCTCTCGCCAGCCTTGGCGACGATGGAAGATGAGCTGGGAGCTACCACCGCGCAGATCGGCCTGACGCAAACGGCATTCTTTACGGCCGCAGCATTGTTCTCACTGTTCCTGCCGCGCTGGGGTGACCTCATCGGACGCAGGAAGGTCCTCGTTGGCATGATGGCGGTAGCTGCGCTGGGCTGCGTGGTATCAGCCATTGCACCGAACGTCGCTGTGCTGCTTATCGGCCGCATCATTCAAGGCGTGGCAGGGCCTACGGTCCCACTGTGCCTGATTATGCTGCGCCAGCAAGTGCTCAATGAACAGCAGTACGCCCTGTTGCTGGGCATTGTGACCTCGGTAAACGGTGGTATTGCCGGTGTGGATGCGCTGGCCGGCGGCTGGCTGGCAGGCAACTTTGGCTACCGCTCGGTCTTTTGGACCATGGCAGTTCTGTGCGTCATTGCAGTAGTAGCGGTGCAGGTATTTACCAAGGAGTCCACGGCCGCCGAAACCCCGCGCATGGATTGGGCAGGAGTTCTACCTCTGGCCGTGGCGCTGGGTTGCGTTCTTACCGCATTCAACGAAGCCGGCAAGCTTGCTGAGGCCAATTGGCTCCTCGTCATCATCCTTCTCCTCATCGGTGCCGCCGGCTTCTGGGCCTTCTGGAATGTGGAGAGGAAGGTCGCCGATCCGCTCGTACCGGTGGCCTACCTCAAACAACGCCGCACGTGGGCACTGCTTTCTACCACGCTGCTCACCATGACCGGTGTCTTTGCCGTGATGAATGGCCTTATCCCTAACCTTGGCCAGGATGCAGATGCCGGCGCCGGAATTTCTGCCAGCGCCATTTCTTGGGTCACGCTCACCCCATACGCCCTCGCCGGCTTGGTCTTCGGCCCGATTGCCGGCTGGATGGCCTCCAAGTTGGGCTATAAATACGTCTTGCAAACCGGCCTCATCGGTACCGTCGTCGGCCTGATTATTTCTATCTTCGTGGTTGGTGCCCCGAACGCGTGGACCCTGCTTCTCGTCTCTATTTTCTTGGGCGTGACCTACGCGGGCATTGCCAATATCATGCTCAATGGCTTAGGAATTGTGCTCTCGCCGGCCGATAACCAGGGCTACCTGCCCGGCATGAACGCCGGCGCCTTCAACCTAGGCGCGGGCTTGTCCTTTGCAGTGCTGTTCGCGGTTTCCGGGTCTTTCGAGCATGGTTACCGCGCGGGCATGATTGCCGGCGTCATCATTCTGCTTGCAGCCCTAGCTTTGTCCTTCCGCATTCCACGACCGGAGTCCATCGGTGACACCGTGGCGGCCGTCAACGCCCGAAAGTAGGCTCGTGGCATGACGCGAAAAATCATTCTGGACTGCGACCCCGGCCACGATGACGCGGTGGCCCTGCTTCTAGCCATGGGCAACCCCACCATCGAGCTGCTGGGAATTACCACCGTGGGCGGCAACCAGACCTTGGATAAGGTCTCCCATAATGCCCTGGTGGTCAAGGAAATCGCTGGTCACCCGGAGATTCCCGTTTATGCCGGCTGCGACCGCCCACTCGTGCGCCCCGTCGAGGTTGCCGAGGCCATCCACGGCTCCACCGGCATGGACGTGGAAGGCGTCCAACTTCCGGAACCAAGCACCGCGCTTGCCGACGCCCACGCCATCGACTTCATCATCGACACCATCATGTCCCACGAGCCCGGCACCATCACCCTCGTGCCTACTGGGCCGCTAACTAATATTGCGATGGCCGCGCGCAAGGAGCCGCGCATCGTCGAGCGCGTCAAGGAAGTAGTCCTCATGGGCGGCGGCTACCACGAAGGCAATTGGTCCCCAGTCGCCGAGTTCAATATCAAGATCGATCCTGAGGCCGCCCACATCGTCTTTGAAGAGCCTTGGCCCGTCACCATGGTTGGTCTCGACCTCACCCACCAGGCGCTTGCCACCCTGGAGGTCGAAGCAGAAATCAAGGCTTTGGAGACCCCAGTCTCGGAGTTCGTCGTCGGCCTTTTCGGCTTCTTCCGCAAGGCCTACCAGGCCAACCAAGGCTTTGATAACCCGCCGGTCCACGACCCGTGCACCATCGCCTATCTCATCGATCCGAATATCGTCCAGACCCGTAAAGCACCCGTCCACGTCGAGCTTGCCGGCACCCTTACTACCGGCATGACCGTCACCGACCTGCGCGAGCCTGCCGACGCCTCCTGCCACACCCAAGTCGCCACCACCCTCGACCACGCCGGTTTCTGGCGGCTGGTTACCGAGGCCCTCAAGAACCTCGCCTAGGCCACTTTCGTCCCGCGAGCCACCCAACTTTCAGCCACGTTATCGCCCCTAAGCCCTCAGTTAGGGGCCATAGCGTGGCTGTTTTCTCTTGGCAGAGGCTCCCACCGAGTGGTTTATGCGAAATCACGTAGTCGGTGAACCAATTCAGCCATGGAACCGTCCTTAATTTTCTGGTGGAAGTAGCTTCCGCCGAGCATCTGCGACACCTTGATGTGCTGAGTTAGAACAGCTAGCACTTGGGCATCGTTCATTTCAGAAGGCACGGTGGTGGAGATGAAACTATCGAACTCTTTACCATCAAATAATGCTTCAGGATTCGTGGTGCTGAATTCTTCAAAGTCCTTGATGAATTCTTCGCGAAGCGACTCAGTATTTTCGGGTGCATCCGTCAGCTCTCTAGCTTCAACCAGTTGATCAAAGAATTTGGTTAGCTCTGCGTATTTGCCAACAGGGGTTTCGTTATTCTGGTCATCTATGCCTTCCGCTGGGTCCGTCTTGGAAGCGGGGAAGGTAAAAACGAGGTCTTCAGTATTTAGGTCGAGGTGTTCGAAAAGAGCGCGCAGGAACCAGATTTTAGCGGAGGTGTTGTTTCCCACTTGAGCATAGAGACCTTCCTCGATTTTTCTATAGGAGCGGGTCTTCTCAGTCGCAGGCTTTTCAAAGCGCAAAAACTTCGAAGATTTCGCGAAGGAGAAAATTTCGGTGCGATGCTCGTGGAGTAGATAGCTTAGTACCGCTTCGACCATATCAGCCCAGGATTTCGTGGTCTTTCTAAAATCGCCGAACTCGAACCCACTTATTTTTCTGCCACTGAAATCTTCGCTGTCTCCCATTGGCTCCTTGGGGAGAATGGCTTTCGGCGGCGTGAAGTCAGTGGTTTTAGAGGTCCAGAAGTTGAGCGCCTTATCGGTGAGAAGCTCGTTTCTCTCTTCAAGCTGGATCAAGGTCCAGCGGTCGGACTTCTTAAGAAGATCATTAAGGCGATACGGCGAGCTATCGAAACCATTCTCCATTGACTTCTTGGCCTTGAATGGAGAATTCGAGTAAGAGGAGTTGTAGCCCGTGACAGTTAGATTGCCAATTCGGTTTATCCAGGTCTCATGAATTTCCTTGGCTTTGTCACCAAGTTCTTGGCGCCAAGTCTCAGTAAGTGTTTGGGGCATGATGTGCTCGATGGAAATCTTGTTTTCGGCCAGAGCAGAGGAGACATCACGAATATCTTTTGAGCTGCCGTTTTCTAGACAATTGAAGAGATACTGACGCCAGTATGCTCGAATATTGTAGAAATCCTTTGTTGCGAAGGACTCTCTAAATTCAGCGTCGGTTGGGAAACGTCCGCTGCCCGAACGCCTATTGAGCTGATAGATGACGATTGGTGCGAAAGGAGCCCCGTCAGTATGCAGCTTTCTGACCTCTGAGTACATAGTCGCGAAGATCTTATTGAGCGAGTTGGTGGCGATACCAGTGACAAAACGTCGGACAATGTAGGACTCAATTGTGAGCAGTACCTCGAGGAAATCCTCGGGCGTGGTTTTGTGCTCGTGGGCGTCACGCAGAAGCGGCATGAGGAACGGGAGTACTACCGCACCCATAATCTCGTTCATCCGCTTAAGTTGCGTGTCTACTGCAGGATATCCGGTATCGGATTCTCGAATTTCTCGGAAATACTTGGAATAGGCGTACAAGTCATCCAGTAGTTCTGGCATGCTCGTTTTTCGCTTGGAAGCGAATGCTTTAAAAGCCTCGTATACGTCCTGTTCACGTGGGGTTTTAGTGGTGTAGGTAGTGAGGTACCAACGAATGAATGAGTCAGTCTGAAAGCGACAGTTAGCTTCAGTTGGATTCCAGCGATCGTTATACAACTGCTCTTGTTTGGCTGAATCCAACCCCATGAGCACGTAGTTGCGGACCTTGTCAGCTTCCTTAAGCTCTAGGCCGGTGGAATTGAGGCTTTCGAAGATGCGCTGCGGCTCGTCGTACTCTTCGAGATCCAAGTGCATTACTTCAAGGCGGCAAATCGCATTCCAAACTTGGTCAGCGTTTAATTGAGTAGAGCGCAGCTTTTTTCGGAAAAAGCGGTAATTAGCCGTTACGTTGGAGGAGCTGATGAATTCGCTTTCAGGGCCAAATAGTTTCCGGTAGGCCTTGTCATCATCTTTCACCGGTTTAAGTTTGAAGCGCGGGTTTTCTTTGTTTTGGCCGATCCGAAGGTAGTCCGAAATGATTTTCTCGGCCAGCGTGGGATCTTCACTTTGTATTTCGCCCTCTTGGAGGGCGTGCGCGAATGCAAGCATGAGGATACTGACGGTTGTAAGTCTTTGTTGGCCGTCGATAACAATCCAATTCCAAGAATCTTGGTTCTTTCCCACCACCGCACCGAAGAAGTGTTTCTTTCGCTCGCTGCTAATTATTTCTTCCAGATCATCGAATAGCCGAGCACACTGTTTATGCTGCCAGTCGTAGTTGCGCTGGTAAACGGGAATGAGAAGACAGCGATTATTACCATCATAAAGCGTATAGATTTCACGGATACTGCCGCGCATGAAAGGCCTTTCGCGAGAGAGAATAGACGACAGGGCCATAATAGATGACATAAATGGTGTTATTCGGGCAGAGGTGAGTACGTAGTCAAGTAGGGCAGCGCTCGATTTCTGCATAAACTCGAGGGGTAGACACCACTAACCCAAGGAGCCACCATGAAGCAGCACCCTTTCCGCCACGTCGTTGTCATGGGAGTATCAGGCTCGGGCAAGACAACGGTGGGGGAGGCGCTCTCGCCGCTGGTTGGGCTGGAGTATCGCGATGGCGATGATATGCATCCGCAGGCCAATATCGACAAGATGGCGGCGGGAACTCCGCTCAATGATGCGGATAGAGAGCCCTGGCTGAAACAGATTGGTCAGTGGTTGGCGGATAGGCCGGAAGGCGCGATGGTGGGCTGTAGCGCGTTGAAGCGGAAATACCGGGATCTTATTCGCCAGTACTGCCCGGGTGTGGTGTTTGTCCACGTGCACGGGGACTTTGATGTGCTGTATGAGCGCATGCAGCATCGGCCGGGGCACTTTATGCCGGCATCGCTTTTGCAATCGCAATTCGATACCTTGGAGCCGCTGGAAGATGACGAAACCGGCCGGGTCTTTGATGTGACACGGCCTGCGTCGGAAATTGCGGGCGATGCCGCAGCATGGATTAAAGCGGGTACTTAAAGCTGGCGCTAGAAGGCGGCTGCGGCGCCGTACATGACCAGGACTAGGGCGAAGCCGATAACGGAGATGAGCACCTGGTTGACAGTCCAGGTCTTAAGCGTGGTCATGGTGTCCATGCCCATGAGACGGCCGACGAGCCAGAAGCCGGAGTCATTGACATGGGAGCCGAAGACGGAACCGGCGGCGGTTGCAACAACGATAAGAGCGAGCTGGAGCTCGTTGAAGCCACCAGCTTCTACGGCTGGGACCATGAGGGCGGCAGCCGTAGTTAGCGCAACGGTCGCCGAGCCTTGGGCCAGGCGCAGGGCCACGGCGATGAGGTAGCAGGCCAGGATGACGGGGATGCCGAGGCCGGAAAGGGAATCAGCAAGCGCATCGCCAATCCCGGAGGTACGCAACACACCACCGAACATGCCGCCGGCACCGGTGATAAGCACGACCGAGCAGATGGGGCCGAGGGAGGAATCGACAAGCTTTTCCAACGCGGTCTTTTCTACGCCACGGCGCAGGCCCAAGACCACGAGCGCGACGAGGAGGGTAATCAGCAGGGCAATGGGGGTTTGGCCCAGCATGACAAAGAACCGTACCCACGCGGCGTCGGCGTCGATGGTGCCATAGGACGCCAAAGCATTGAGACCGGTGTTAAAGAAGATGAGCACCATCGGGATGAGCAGGATGGAAATCACCGTGGCGGCAGAGGCAGGCTTGTGAGGTTGCTCGTCCTCCGTGAGGAGGGGACCGGCGATGGCATCGGTTACCTTGATGGGGAATTTCTTACCGGAGAGCAGTCCAAAGCGGTAGCCGGAGATATACCAGGTGGGCAGGGCTAGGATGAGTCCGACTAAAAGAACGAGACCCATATCGGCGCCGTAGAATTCGCTGGCTGCAACGGGGCCCGGGTGCGGCGGCAGGTAGACGTGCATGACCGAGAATGCGCCAGCTGCCGGCAGACCGAAGGCAAGGACAGGGCCATTCAAGCGGCGAGCGACGGCGAAGATAACCGGCAGCATCACAATCAGGCCGGCATCGAAGAAAATGGGAAAGCCCATAATGAGCGACGCTAGGCCGAGTGCTAGGGGTGCTTTGGATTCGCCGAAGCGGCGGACCATGGCGTCGGCAAGCGATTTAGCGCCGCCGGAAGCCTCCACCAGCCGGCCGATCATGGCGCCCAAGCCTACGAGCAGTGCCACCGAACCTAGGGTGGAGCTAAAGCTCTCTGTCATGGTGGGCACGATTCCGTCGAGGGGAATGCCCGCAGCCAGCGCCGTGAGTGCCGAGACCACCAATAGTGTGAGGAAGGCGTGAAGCTTGAAATAGATGACCAACACCAAAGTTACGGCGATGGCGGCCACCGCAATGCCCAGCAGCGGGCCGGTCGACAGGGTGGGTTCCCACGTATCCATGGGCGGACTCCTTTTCTAATGCAAACCTTTGAATAACGGCAACGTTAGCAGTAGGCCTGTGTGCCGCCTAAAACAATCGGATGAATGCGACCTACCCAACACGTAGCCGGGTAAAGACAGAAAAATCCCCTAGACACAGTGCTGGGCCTAGGGGAGAGGAGTCGTCGGGCGTTTAGTCGAACTGATCCTGGATAATAGCCGCCGCATCCAGCGGGGTCACATGGTAGGAGATGGGGTTCTGGTTAGCGCCGGCCATGAGCGCGCCGGCGCAGGAGTGACCGGCGCCCATCATGTGGCCCAGCTCGTGAGCGATGGTGCCCTGGACTGCTTCTGGGTACTGGGCATTAGGAATCTTGATGAAGACCATCTTGTGATCCGGGTAAGCGGCACCCTGGACGTAGCCATTTGGGTCGGGCTTGAAGATGATGGCGATGGTGTCATCATCAGCCTCAGAAGGCTTAACTTCCTTCAGGGAAGCCTTGCCCTTGAGGGCCTTGTTCCACTCGGCAACCGCGGCATCCAGCTGCTTGCGGTACGGGAAGTTTTCGACCACCTTGTACTCCAGCACGCCATCTTTGAAGTACGGCTTTACGGAGTCTTCATCGTGGAGAATGGAAGGATCCGGGACCGGCTTGCCATCGTTGGCCAGCTTGGTGATGGTCTTGCAGGTGCCCGGAGAAATAAGGGAGCGAACTGGGTCGCTCTTGGCGCTGGCGGCCGGTGCGGCGACGGTGCCGAGGATGGCTGTTGCAGCCAAAGTGGCGGCAGATAGCTTCTTGAAAGAAGGCATAGGCAGTGAATTACCTTTCGGTTGATTTTAAGGTTCGCTGAGTGCAATATTCCGAGCAATATCCGTGGTAAACGGCACTGCACGGGCGTCTTATGTGTGCGAGCATATATCAGTTTCTTATCTTCTGCAAAGGGAAAAATAAGAATCTAAGGTGTCAACTGCCTATTTGCTGCTTCTAGTTCAGGCGCTGCCCGGTGGTGGTGCTAAATAGATGCACTCGGTCCGGGTCGGGGGAAACGTAGAAAGTATCGCCCACCGCATAGCGGCCGCGGGCATTGACCAGGATGCCGGTCTGACCGCCCATGCGGGTAGAGGACTTAAGGATGCCATCGGCGGAGCTGCTGCCCGCGGCGTCGTTCAGGTCGCCATAAACGTAGGTCTGGTTACCCAGTTCCTCGATATGCGCGACAGTAAACTTTGCCCCACCGTTGCCGGTATCGCTTAACTGCCAGTCTTCAGGGCGGATGCCCACGGTGACAGTCTCAACGCCATCGAAGTTGTAATTGGCCAAGTTGATGGGGGTAGAGCCGATACGCAGCTCCGAGGAGTTATGGGATAGGTCGTAGATATTCATCGCCGGGGAGCCAATGAATCCGGCGACAAAGACGTTCTGCGGGCGGTCATAAATGGTACGGGTGGTATCCACCTGCTGTAGGACGCCGGCGTTGAGAACTGCGACGCGGTCACCCATGGTCATCGCCTCCGTCTGGTCATGGGTGACGTAGACGGTGGTGGTGCCAAGGCGGCGCTGCAGGTTAGAGATCTGCGCGCGGGTGGATACGCGCAGCTTGGCATCCAAGTTGGACAAGGGCTCGTCCATGCAGAATACGGCTGGCTCGCGCACGATGGCGCGTCCCATAGCTACGCGCTGGCGCTGGCCGCCGGAAAGATTGGCGGGCTTGCGGTCCAGCAAATCTTCCATCTGCAGGATCTTCGCAGCCTCTTGCACGCGAGACTTAATCTCGCTTTTAGGGACCTTGCGGTTTTCCAGTGCGAAAGACATATTCTGCGCTACGGACATATTGGGGTAGAGCGCATAGTTTTGAAAGACCATGGCCACGTCGCGGTCCGAGGGGCTCACCCCGGTGACGTCCTTACCACCGATACGAATGGAGCCGCGGTCGGTGGGCTCGAGGCCGGCGAGCATACGCAGGCTGGTGGACTTACCGCAGCCGGAGGGGCCGACAAGGACCAAGAATTCGCCGTCAGCAATATCGAGGTTGAGGCGGTCAACGGCGGGGCGCTTAGCATCCTTGGAGTAGATGCGGCTTGCGCCATCGAAGGTGACAGTAGCCATGGTTACCTTTCAGAATGTAGTGAGGGGAGGAGGGCGCCAGGGGGAGCCTACTTATTGATGACGGTCTTGACCTGGTTGTCATAAATGGACTGCAGGGTCTTTTGCAGGTCTGTAAGCACCTTGGTGACGTCATCGCGGTTGGTGACAATCTTTTCGAAAGCACCACCAATCTCCTGGTCCGCGCCGGGCAGGAAGACACGGGCATTATCCTGCGGGCGAGTCTCCGGAAGTTGCTTGATGGCGGTTTCGAAGTTCGGGTTTTCCTCCATGAACTTCTTCTGATCCTTGTTGTCTACCGCGGTGGAGCGCACCGGCATATAGCCCACGTTCTGGGACCAGTAGCAGGTGTTTTCCTCATTGGTGATGAAGTCGATGAGCTTAATTGCAGCCAACTGGCGGTTCTTGCTGATGCCAGCTGGGATGGCAAGGCCAGCACCACCGGTAGGGCAGGCGCCCTCGCCAGTCGGGTTAGGCAGGAAGGCGGTACCGAGCTCGAATTTGGCGGTATCGGTCAGGCCTGCCAGGTCACCGGTGGACAGCACAGTCGCGGCTGCGCGGCCGGTGCCGAACTCCATGGCCATGTCATTGCCCACGTAGGAGTAGCCCTTCTTTTCATCGGTGATGTCTTTGAGCCACTCGACGGCCTTGATGGTCTTGTCATCGGTGAACTTCAAGTCCCACTCATCGGAGTAGGCACCGCCCTTGGACCACAGTGGGCCTTGGAAGATCCAGCCCAGGTAGTCCACGGCATCGCCCCAGCCAAATGGCTTCATCTTGGAATCGGCCGCGGCGAGCTTCTTGGACCACTCGTCCATCTCATCCCAGGACTTCGGGCCGCGGTCAGGCAGACCGGCCTTCTTCCACGCATCCTTGTTGTAATAGAACAACGGCGTGGAACGAGCGAAAGGAAGCGCAAAGTGGCCGCCGTCGTAGTTGTAATCCTCGTAGAGTGGCTGCACATAGGTAGACAGGTCGATGCCGGCTTCCTTCGCCAGGTCATCCACGTTGGCGACCTGGCCGTTGATGGCAAAGTTGTACCACCAGACGTCGGAAAGCACCACGATGTCCGGTAGATCTTGGCCGGTGAGCGCGGCGTTGAATTTCTGTGCAGCCTCTTCGTAGTTCTTGCCGGCATCAACGAGGTTGACCTTGATATCAGGATTCTCCTTTTCAAAGCGGGAGATGATTTCCTTCTCAATGTCCTTAGAAGTGCCCGGGTGGTTGGACCACCAGGTCAATTCGGTGACTTCACCATCGCCGCCTTTGTCTTTACCGCCTTGTGGGTTAGTAGAAGAGGTGCCGGCGCAAGCGGCGAGAGTGGTGGCAGATGCGGCTGTGGTAGCAAGGGCGAGGAATGTGCGGCGTAGCATGTAGTTCTCCTGAAAATTCCTGGTTAAGGGGGAAAATAAAGTATGCGGAAACGGCGAGCGTGGGTGGGGTAGAACTCCTTCTATCCCTTGACGGCGCCAGTGGTCAGGCCTTGAATCATGTACTTTTGCAAGGCTAGGAAGATGATCACCATCGGGATGATGGTGAGGATGGTGGCGGCCATAACCGGACCCCAGTTGGTCACGCCATCGTTGTTTTGCAGCATGGTCAGACCCACCTGCAGTGGGGCAACGTCCTCAGTATCGGCCATGAGGAATGGCCACAGGTAGGTATTCCATTCATTGACCATGGTGATGACGGAAAACGCGGTCAGCGTTGGCCAAGAGACCGGCAGGAACACCTTGGTAAGCAGGCGGATGGGGCCGGCGCCGTCCATACGGGCGGCTTCCACCAGCTCATAGGGCAGGGATAAAAAGTGGTTGCGCATGAGGAAGGTGCCGAAAGCCACGCCGGCCAGCGGCACGATGATGCCCACGAAGGTATTGCGCCAGCCCAAGGAATTGACCAAGGCGTAGTTAGAAATGACGGTGATCTCGCTGGGCACCATGAGTGAGGAAATGACCAACAAGAACACCAGATGGCGGCCTGGGAAGCGCAGGATGGCTAGCGCATAGGCAGAGATGACACCAAGCACAATCTTGATGATGGACAGCACTGCGGTAATGACTACCGAGTTGCGCAGGTAGGTCCAGAAAGGCACGCGGGTGGTGGCATCGGAGTAATTCTCAGTCTCCCATACCGGCGGCAGCCAGTTGACCGGATCTGTATAAATATCGCCCTTGGCCTTGAAAGAGGTCATGAGGATCCAAAAGAGCGGGAGACCAATAAGGAGCAGTACCGCGAGGATGCCCAAATAGCCGCCTACGAGCTTGGCGCGACGGGTGGTGGGGGATTCATCCGTGACCATGTGAAGGGTTGAAGTAGCCATAGTGGGTTAACCTCGCTTATCCATGATGCGTACCTGGATCAGGGTGATGATGAGCAGGATCAGGAACAAGATGGTGGCGGCAGTCGCACCGTAGCCGGCGCGGAAGTTGACGAAGGTCTCGTTATAAATCTGGAAGACCAACGTCTGCGTGCCATTGCCCTGTGGGCCGCCACGGGTCATGACGTTGATGATGTCGAAGACCTGCACGGAGTTAAGAAGCACCGTGATGGAAAGGAAGAAGGTCGTATTGCGCAGCTGCGGCATGGTCACACGCCAGAATTTGCGCCAGCGTCCGGTGCCGTCGATAGCGGCGGCTTCATCCAGTTCCTTGTCTAGGCCTTGGAGCGCGGCTAGATAAATGACAAAGGTATATCCAAGGTTTTTCCACACGAAGGTGAACGTCACCATGAACATCGCCCAGCCTGGCACGGCATAGAAATTCGGGGAGTCGATGCCGAACCAGCCCAGCATGTCCTGGATGAGGCCAAAGTTCGGGTCAAAGACGAATTGGAAGGCGATACCAATGGCCGCGCCAGAGATGGCATAGGGCGCGAAGACCACCGAGCGTGCAAAGTTGCGGCCCTTAATGTTCTGGTTGAGCAGCAATGCCAGTGCTAGACCGATGATCATGGAGCCAATGACCGCAAAGAATGTAAATACCACAGTGTTGAGCACGATGGTCTTCGTATCCTCGCGGCTAAACCACTCCACATAATTGTCCAAGCCTACAAAGGTGGAGGTAGGGCTGGAAATATTCCAATTGAAAAAGGATAGCCGGATATTATCTAGCAGCGGCCGGTAAGTAAATACAGCCAGCAGGATCAGGTTCGGCGCTAAAAGCGCTGCGGCCAGCAGCCATTCCTTGTGGCGATTGCGCGCTGCTTTGCGCACCAGCGCCGCAGAATCACTGGGGATTTCCGTGTGGGCGTGACGGGCGATGGTAGTGCCTGAGTTGCCGCCACTGAGAGAGTCTTCCTGAAAGGTCACTCGGTCAATCTAGGGTGGACGGGTGAAGCCCAGATACATGAAAAACAAACAATCAGTGAATTATTAATGTCCGATGGGTTAAAAGTGGATGCGTCATCAAATTTTTTTAAAAACTCCAGCTCAGCAGGCCGTGGTGCCTGTCTCTTTTCCATAAAACTATGGCTGGCATTACAAAAATGCCTTGCTTGCCGACGCCCACCTTCCTCCCACCCTTCTACACTGGCACCCATATTCCACCGCGATTCCACAAGGAGGAAGCAATGTCTGTCCGCACTGTCTGCAGCAACTATGACTCCGTCAAAGTTTGGCAGGAGCCACTTTATAAGGACCTGCATCAGCACCCGGAGCTATCAATGCAGGAGGAGCGCACGCTTGGCATCATCAAGGGCAAGCTTGCTGACCTCGGGTTTGAACAAGTGGATGTAGGCGGTGGCGTGGTTGGCATCTTAGAAAATGGTGCCGGGCCAACTGTCATGCTGCGCGCGGATTTTGATGGCCTACCAGTCAAGGAGGACACTGGCCTGGATTATGCCTCCACCGATACCGCTCTTGACCCGGATGGAAACCCCATATCCGTCATGCACGCCTGCGGTCACGATTCGCACGTGGCCAGCCTGCTGGGCATGGGTGCGCTCATGGCGCAGGCCACCGACCAGTGGTCCGGCACCCTGCAACTAATTTTCCAACCGGGCGAGGAAATCGCTGCCGGTGCCCAGTCCATGGTGGATGACGGTCTGGTAGATAAGGTAGCAACTCCCGATGTTGTCCTAGGTCAACATGTTTTTGCTAGCCAATTTCCTGCTGGCACCGTTGCTCTTGCCGCAGGACCCTTCATGTCCACCGCGGTAAGTCTGGATGTCAAGGTTTATGGCCAAGGCTCGCACGGTTCCATGCCACACCGCAGCGTCGATCCAGTGGTGCTGGCCAGCTCCATTGTGATGCGCCTTCAGACAGTCATTTCCCGCGAACTAAGCCCTTCCGAGTTTGGGGTGTTGACCGTGGGTGCTATCAATGCCGGTTCGAAGGCAAATATCATTCCCTTTGAGGCTAACCTGAAGATCAACGTGCGTGCCTATAGCGAGCAAGTACGCGATAAAATCTCCGGCGCCATCGAGCGCATCGTCAACGCTGAGTGCCAGGCTGCCGGTAGCCCTCAGCCTGCTGAATTTAACTATCACGATGCCTACCCGCTTACCAGCAATGATGACGAGACCACGGCGCGGCTCCAGAAAGTCTTCACATCCTACTTCGGCGCCGACCGCGTTCTTACCGCAGAACCCCTCACAGCCAGTGAGGATTTCTCCACCATTGCGCGTGCCTTTGGGGTTCCCTATTGCTTCTGGGTATTTTCCGGCCGCGAAGAGGGAAAAGATGTTCCCAACCACAGCCCGCACTTCGCCCCGCTGCTCCAACCCACATTGCGCACTGGCACCGAAGCACTTGCTGCCGCTGCATTGAGCTATCTGGGCAACGACTAAGCGGGAAACTGTACATGGCCGCACGGTTCTTAAAAGATGTGCGGCCATTGCTGCTGGCATCCGGGCTGTGGGGGAGTAGTTCATAGCCGCCAATTCTGGTGAGTTTTCTCTATGCAAGGTTTTCCTGCGTCCACCGTTTCTTAGTGCAATTAACCGGCAGACCCCTAAAACAGCTCCAACGCCCGGGCCTCACTTGGGGCCGCAGGGCGCTGGAACTGGTTCTCTCTATCTCTCTTGCGTTCTCTCAAACGCATGAACTTAAGATAACTCCCTAGCCTGTTACAGGCCTGCGTTTTACCTGTGAGTATTGTGGTAATGGGGTGGAAATCGCCATATAAACGCGCAGACCAGCCCACGGTGTAAAAGGCGGCGACCTCTAGGTCGATGAAGAACTATTCATAGGGGTGCGGTTCTGCGTAGGATTCTAGGTAAAACTAAAAGTGTGTTCTCGGGCTTCGGTTGGGGTCGAGAAGCCTTTAAATAGGCGCTAAAACCGTGTCAGAGGAGGAGATGTGTCGCAACAATTTGATCCAGAATTGCACCGGCAAATGGGCGTGGAAGCGGATGTTGTCTTGCGGGTGGGAATGCTCCTAATGGGTGCCGGCACTTCTGGTTACCGTGTTTTAAGGGGGATGAAACGCAGTGCGCGAGCTTTGGGGTTTGACCACTTAGATGCCACAGTGGGTTTGACGCAGATTACTTGTACGTTCCACCGCGGGGAATATTTCAGGACAGTGATTGCCCGGCAACATTCTCCTGCGGTTGATGCTTCGCGGATAGAAGCCTTAGAAGACCTGACCCATAATCGGCTCTATGCGGGGATTACTGCCCAAGAATTGGCCGCAAAGCTGGATGTTATTGAGTTTGGAGTCAAAAAGCGCTGGAGCGGTTTAGTTCTTTCTTTTGCCGCCGCGATCGCGTGCGCGGCGTTTGCGTATCTTAACTGTTTCCCGCTAGAAGCGGTGGGGTTGGTGGCTCTAGCGGCGTTTGCAGGCCAGTTTGTGCGGTACACGGTTCTCCACCGGCACGTCCATCAAATCGGGGGAGTAATTGCTGGCGGGGCAACGGCAAGTATCGTTTTCTTCCTTTTAACGGAATTTTTTGGTGCGATAGGCTCAGTGGCTCCGAGTGAATTGTCCTCGGGCGTGGTAGCAGCGGTTTTATTCTTGATCCCCGGATTTCCTCTTTTCTCTGCTTTGATCGACATTGCGCGTTTTGATTTGGACGCAGGAATAGTCAGGTTAGGGTACGCCTTCACTGTTATATTTACAGCGACTTTCACAGTCTCGATGGTTAGCTGGTTGACACAACTTACCCCTGATCCGCCCGCCCCTGCACAGGATATGAAGTGGTTTTTGTTGGCGCCGGTCGCAAGTTTTCTGGGAATTGCTGGCTTTGCCTTTCTTTTCAACTCTTCCCGCCGCATGGTTTTGGTCGCAGCGTGTGTCGGAACGGTGGCAAACGAGCTCCGTTTGATCCTCATTCACGCAGGTACAACTATTTTCTTTGCGGCATTCGTGGGAGGACTATTGATTGGGCTGTTAGGTGCGGTTGCTTCTAAAAAGGCGCGCCTTCCTCGTATTACAACGACCGTTCCGGCTGCCGTGATTATGATTCCGGGGGTTACAATGTTTCGAGCAGTGTTTTATTTGAATGACGGTCAAATGGATCAAGCTTTGGCAAACGTTGCGACAGGAATGATGGTGGTTGGTTCTATTGGCGCCGGATTGGTGTTTTCTCGCCTGCTAACTGATAAGGATTGGGCATTGGGCCGACTTATTGATTTTGATAAAAAAATTCCGCAGAAGCCCTCTACAGCATGAAGTTAGGGTCTTAACTGGGAAAACGCCTGTGGCCCCCACTTCCTTTCGGAACTGGGGGCCACAGGCGTCTCTCTCACTGTTTCCATATATCGGCATGTGCCGCCCTGTGGAAACTGCAGGGGGTTCTCTCTATCTCTCTCATATGCGCTCTCTCAAACGCACGATCTCAGTATGGGGCACTGTGCTGTAGTGTCCATGAGGCTCGGCTGTTGGGTGGCTGTTAATGGCTGGGAGGGGATGGATAAGGCGCTGACAAGCGTAACACTTGTGGGGGAGTGCAATATTGGCGCATAAAAGTGACGTACACCATAAGTTGATTCTGTAGGGTTGAGGGCATGCGCGCAGCGGGCCTGCGCCGTTTTCAACTGCTTGTATAGCTACAGAATTGAGGTGAGGAGCATGTCTCCTCTCACTTCCCAACCCCCAGCCAATGATGCCGTGCCGGCACAGGTGGAAGATACAGAAGAAACAAAACGCCAGCATCGCTCGGCCATAAAGGCAGCGTTTATAGGCACCTTCATTGAGTGGTTCGATTACGCAGCCTATATCTATATGTCCGCGATTATCTCCCGAGTCTTTTTCCCGGAGATGGAAGGCCGCCGTGCCCTGATTATGACGTTTGCGCTCTTTGCGCTGTCATTCTTGGTGCGGCCTTTGGGTGGCATCGTATGGGGTCACTTCGGTGATAAACACGGACGCATCCAGACCCTAACGGTCTCCATTGTGATGATGTCCCTGGCTACCGCGTGCATCGGTTTCCTTCCTGGCTATGCCACCATCGGCTTCGCCGCGTCCCTTTTGCTGCTGCTGTGCCGCATGGTGCAGGGCTTTTCGGCAGCCGGTGAGTATGCAGGCGCGGCCACGCACTTGGCCGAGATCGCTCCGGCCGGCAAGCGCGGCATATATTCCGCGGTGGTGCCGTCCGCTACGGCTTCCGGCTTGTTGCTGGGCTCGCTCATTGCCTCGTTGCTGACGGGCGTGCTCGACGATGCCGCCTTGGATTCCTGGGGCTGGCGCGTGCCTTTCTTGATTGCGTTGCCTTTGGGCATGTACGGTCTGTGGATTCGCCGTCATACGGAGGAGTCCTCCCACTTTGAGGATCAGGATGAACCGGAAGAATCTCCGTTGCGGGAGGTGCTCAAGTATCCCAAGGCCTTGGCCATTGCCTTTGCTGGTGCGGTGCTCAACGCCATTGGCTTCTACGTCATTTTGACCTACCTGCCCACCTACCTCTCAGAAGAGTTGGGTATGGCCGCAACCCCGGCGTTTATAGCGTCCTCTGTTGCCTCCGCATTCTATGTGGGCTTTGCCTTGCTTACCGGCATGCTTTCGGACCGCCTGGGCCGCCGCACGACCATGCTGTGCGCGGCCGCTTTTATGGGCGTGACTATCATTCCGGCCTTTATGCTTCTCGACGGCGCCGGAATCCTCCTCGTCATTATCATTCAGGTCTGCTTGGGTGGCGTGCTGGCGCTCAACGACGGCGTCCTGCCCTCCTTCCTTTCCGAGCAGTTCCCCACGCACGTCCGTCTATCCGGTTTCGCTCTGACGTTTAATACGGCCAATGCTGTCTTTGGCGGTACTGCTCCGATGATCGCCACCTGGCTTATTGATGTCACTGGTCTGCAGCTTGCCCCTGCTTTCTATTTGGTGGCTGCGGCGCTGGTGACTGGAACCGCGGTGCTATTCGCGTCGAAAAAGAATAAGCTGCACCAGTAGCGTTTCGCTATAAAAGGATAAAACGCCTGCGGCCCTCGGAACCGGAAGGAACCGAGGGCCGCAGGCGTCTCTCTCTACAAGGTGTTTCCATGTATCGGCCTAAGCCGCCCTCTGGAAACTGAGGGGTTCTCTCTATCTCTCTCGTATGCGCTCTCTCAAACGCATGATTTAAGTATGGGGCACGGGGCTGCTACCACAATGGATTGTGCCTGATAGGTCCCTGCTAGTTGCTGAAAGTTTACTGCTAGCCCATTTGTAGCTTAATAGTCATAACTTTCGGCAGTATTTGCATCCGCGCCAATGCGTTGCAAGTGTGTGCGGCGCCTTTTCCTGTTCTGACATGTTGTCTCCCGCCTTGTCAGACAGGAAAAGTAATTGTCGAACCACTTTTTTATGGGATTATTGGAACATTCCCCAGATGGTGGCAAAGAGCACGATAAAGCCCATGACCGCCACGAAATAGTTGGTCTTTTTGCCACGGAAGCGGGCTAGGGCGTCCACTCGGTAAATGACCCAGATGGGAAGCAGGTAGGTCATGAAGGCGAAGAAGACGCCGCCCACGACAGAAATCATGTCCAGGATGGAGGGGTTGAAAATTCCTACCAGTGACGTGGCGATGAAGATGAAGAGGTAGGTCCATAGGTCGAGCGTGCGGGCAGACATCTTCTTTGTGGATTTCGGTGCGGCCAGGTTGAAGAGGTACTGGGTGCCCTCGATGGTGCCAAGGGCATGGCCGAAATAGGAAGAAGCCACCGCACAAATAACCACGATGGGTGCCATGTAGGCCATAAATGGGGTGCCGGTTTCGTTGGCGAAGTAGGAAAGTACCGGCAGGTTCTTGTCATTTGCCTCCTCCATGCCGTCTGCGCCCATGGCCAGTGCGCAGGACCAGACAAAGAACATGGTGAAGACGGTCAGCAAGATGGCGGAATTGCGGATAACCTTATCGGACTGTGCGTGGTGGTCCGCTCCGTATTCCTTTTCCATGCCCAGCGAGAATTGGGAAATCGCAGCAACGAAGGAGAAGGAGAACACCAAGACGGGAAGGATAAGGATAATGGCCTTGATAGCCCCGCCAGCGGTGTGATCGCCGGCCTCCATGAAGGAGCCGAGGTCCCATTGCGGACTGAGGTAGAGCGATACTGCTGCCAGCGCCACGATGAGCGGATAAACCACGAACTGGGCAATCTTCAACATGATGGCATTGCCAAAGGCAAGTGCCAGCGTCATCAGTCCTACGCACAGCGGTGCCAAGATATAGCGAGAAATTTCCGGCCCACCTAGCTGGTTGACGATGAAACTATCGACCGTATTAGTAATCGATACGCCGTAAATGAGCACCACCGGGAAGATGGTGAACCAGTAGATAATCGCGAGGATAATGCCGTTGCCCCGGCCAAAGAAGTGGGTGAGTACTGCAAGGACGTCTTCGCCATGCAGCGGCGAATAGCTAATGATCCAGGAGAAAGCACGGTGGGCCAGGTAGGTCATCGGGAAAATGAGCAGGGTGGCTACCAGTAGCGGGATGAAGCCGAAGCTGCCGGCGGAAATCGGCAAGAAGAGGATACCTGCGCCCACGGCAGTGCCGAAGAGCGTGATGGTCCACTGGCTATTGACGGCCTTATTGGTAGTCACCTGGCTGCCGCTTGGGGTGTCTGCGTTGCCGGTAGTGGGTGAACTGGCCGGTGAAGCAGGCGCATTCGCAGTCGTGTGAGACATAGAATTCATCCTTCAGTATGTGTGAATAAGACAACATAAACAATCTATCTGAAGGTTTTGGCGAACGAAAGTAAAAGTGTGATCTAATTTAAAGAAATATTAAAGACCGCCGCACCGAGGGTGGTGCAACGGTTTTTGGGAATCTTGCTAAGGCTTGGCAGCTAGTCCGCGATCAGGTTTTCTTCCTTCAAAAAATCGAGTGCCACGGTGGTGTAGTCCTCACCGTCGACGTCGACGCGGGCATTGAGTTCCTGCATCTTTTCGTCGTTAAGCAGCTGTGAAACGATCAAGAAGAAGGCCGCCGCACCATCAGTGGTGCAGCGGCCTTCTCTTTGAGACTGGCTAGGAAACTATGTTCCTAGGGAAGAAGTAGGGGTTCTTAGAACAGACCCTCAGCCTTCTTGCCAAAGTCATTCAAGGTGTGCTCGCGGGAATCAACGTTCTGGTCGTTGTGCTTGGAGTCATCACCCTTGATGCGGGAGGTCTGGGTTACCTCGATGTTATTGATGAGGCGGCCTTCCTTGGTCTTGCCATCGCCGAAGTCCAGGTTCGCAATGCGAGCCTCTTCGCCAGCGTTAATCGGGTTAGCCAAGGTCACCTCGAAGGAACGGGTAGAGGTCTTCTCGTTGAAGCCCAGGTCACGGATGTGAGCGCCGTTGGAGGAACGCGGAGTGATGAGACGGTCAACGCCCTTCGGGCCCTTGGCGGTCTTTACATCAACGCGGAACTGGGTAGCTGGGAACTCGCCGTAGTAGCGCTCGGAGCCAACGTTCTTGGCGCGGACTGCAACGGTGCCTGCGAAGCCAGCGTGCTTAGCGTCGGAAACGGTCATGTAAGGTTCGAGGTCGAGCTTGTGCTTGGAGTCCTTCTTGTCCTCCTTGGCATCAACCTCTTCCTGCTTCTTCTTGTCAGCAGCCTCTTCGTTCTTGCCCTCTGCCTCAGAAACCTTCTCGGCATCTTCCTTGGCGGTGCCCTCGGTGTCCTTGATTACCTCTGCGTCAGCCTCGAGGTTCTTGTCCTCTTGCACAACCTTCGGGTCGTTGACGTCGGTGGTGTTCTGGGCATCCTTGTTAGGAGCGTAGGAATCAGACAGCTTGTCGTACAGTTTGACGCGAACTTCGTTCTTAACCGGCTGCATTGCATTCCAAGCGGTCGGGGTGGACCAGGTGCCGTTTGGCTTGCAGTACTGCTGGGTACCGGTCATGTTCAGCACGCGGAAGCCGTAGGTAGCTTCACCGGTGTGGTTTGGCGGAACGTCGTAAGGTCCGATGGACTGGCCAGCCTCCCAAGACAGGGAGTAGGAGGCGCTAGCACCAATCTTGGTTGCGATCTCGTGGGAGATGCCTGCGGAGCCTTCAGCATTCTTGCCGGAGCCCTTGCCGCCCAGGTTCATGGACGTGGTCTCGGTGCGGTCACCGTTGACGGAAACGGAGATGGACTGGGACTTGGACAGATCCTGCTGCAGCGGGATGTCCTTCTTGGTCTGGTTGGTGGTGGAGATGGTGCCGGCCGGCAGGAAGCGATCGGAAACCTTGTAGACCACGGTGCGGTGGTCCTCCCACGGGTTACATACCGGGCGAGGGTTCAGGACGTTCGCCTTCATGTGATCGGAACCGTGGGTGGTGTGGATGATGGGCAGCTGCGGGTTCAGGGCCGGGGTTTCCGGGTAGGACTCGGTCTGGGTGGTTGCGCCAGCCAGCGGTGCCGCGAATGCGGTGCCGGCGACGATGAGGCCGGCGGTCAGGCCGGTCATGCGACGACGAATCGACATCTAGAACTTCTCCTAATGCAGGTAGAAAATGAATGAACTTATGAATGAAATCCAGCAACTCTCGACGTTGCGCTAAGAAAACGCTAAAACACGCTTAAAGTTACGTCATCTCTTAGATGTCTATATATCTTCCCCAAAGAAAGGTCAATATGTTTTATATAGACCGAGCTGTTTAATGGGGGTTGTTCCCGCTAAGTGGTCGATAGTGCGTCAAAAATTATTGATGAATAGATGTCTATACATCGCTCGTTTGAGACGAATCGACGTATCCCCTATGTGGGGGTATTTTGCTATTTTCTAAAGTGGTGCACGAGTCTTGTAGGGAAATTGTAGGTGTGTCACTGTATGCGTCGTGCGCTGCATTTGAGCGGGTGAAAGGCGGTTATAAAATGCCTGCTGGTGAATGTTACATGTCATAAGTTATAGGCGTTTACATGGCAGAGGTTGGTGCTTTTCGCAACCGGAACTGTCCAGGATGTTCCGAAGAGGGTGGGGTGCAGGGCTAGAAGAGGGCGGATTCAACGATCAGCATGAGGGCTGCAGAGATGGCCACAATGATGACGATGCGGTTGAGCAGTTTCCTATCTATAAATCGGTTGAGGTAGTTCGCTGCGATAAGTCCAATGACAATAAGGGGGAAATAGGCCGCCGCAGCGGTTACTTGGGTGCTGCTGATCTGTCCATTGAGCGCCAAAATTATAAGAGAAATTAAGGTTCCGAGGACGAAGGTGCCCGCCAAAGTGCCGCGGGTACGGTTCGGATCAAAACGCTTCATAATCAACGCCATGGGCGGGCCGCCTATGGAAGTGGAGGTGCCCAGGATGCCGGAGGCTACGCCGGCGATGAGCGTATTGAGGGTGGTCGGCCGCGGGCTCCATCCCAAACTGGATAGGGTCATGGCAAAGAGTACGGCGGAACCGATGAAGATGGATAGTCCATTGGGGGACAGACTCGCGATTGCCCAAGCGCCTATTAAAGAACCGGGGATGCGGGCAAGAGAAGAGATTCCCACCACGCGCCAAGAAGTCTCGCGGTAGGAGCGCGATAACGTATAGCTAGAAATGCACAACGCGAGCAACAGAATGAGCGTGGGTAGGAGCTCAGGCCGAATGAGCGCGATGATGGGCGTGGCAATGGTCCCTAAACCAAAACCGATGGCGCCCTGAGTGATGGTGCCGGCAAGGATGAGGAGGCCGATGAAGATATAGGACCATGCGTCCGCGGAGATTCCCAGAAACATAACGAGTGCTAAGTGTATCTGGGCTCAATCCTGCCGACTAAACCTAGGAAAGGCGAGCTGTCACTTTCTCATTGGAGGCGATTTCCTCCAACCGCTCTGCTGGGCACACGCCGGCAACGATGACGGCGGAACCTCCCGCGGCGAGGGGCTCGAGCACGGCGCGGGAAAAAGACTCATTATCAGACCAGCCGGTAGATAGCAGGCGCTCGGCGCTCGCAGGAGTATTGACGAGTTGCGGCAATGGCTGGGTTTCACCAAAGTACTGATCGCCGTAGAAGCGCACGGTAGGGCCGAAATCAATAGCGCCAGTGGGTAGATCGCCGCCGGATTCTACGACGCCGCGGCCAAAGGGGTCCTCGCTGATGAGCACGATATCGGCTTGGGGTTGACGATCATGGGCGGCGGGGTAGCGGGAGGGGGAGGTAAAGACGACGTCGGCAAGCGCGGCAGACTCGCCAAAGCTATAGGAAGGGCCGGAGCCGAGCGCACCCAAGGCCACAACGGCCGCTTGCCACGAGGAGGGCAGATCGATGGCAATGGTGGAATCTGCCTCTAGGTCGAGCTCTTCTTCCAACATATTGGCGATCTTCGCTACCCAATTGTCGAGCGTTTGCCCGGAAAAATCCATGCGTGCGCCGGTGGTCTCGTTATATACGGTAAGGCGCGGAGAGGCGGCATCGGCATGCAAAAGATGGGCGAGTAGTTCCATACTCGCCCATCGTAGGGGAGAAGTGCTAGTTCACGCAGCGCGGGCCATCGCCACCGGCGTCGATTTCTGGGGAAACCTTGGCGGTACCGAAGTCATCGCCCGGGGTGCCTACCGGCTGGCTGGACTTGTCTTCCTCCGGCTCTTGGGCGCTGGCCTCCTTATCGGAGGGGCCCTGGTAGTCATCGGTGGCCACGACGATGAGGGTGTCATTATCGAGCTGCGGGTTCTCTGCCACCGGCAGGCCACCCAGTTTCTTGGCTAGGGATTTCGCCTCCTTGCTCGTCGGATCAGCGGCTACCACTTGCGACTCACTGTAGATGCCCGGTTGCGCGTTAGCGGAGCGCTCTACCGTATAGCCCTTGCCCTCAAGCCAAGAGCCGATGCCGGAAGCTAGGCCGTCAATATTGCCGGCGTTGAGGACGTGGATATTGATATTAGGATCGACGTCCTTGTCCTTGTCCGCCTTTTTCTGCTTGTCCTTATCCTCGGCCTTGGCCTCATCGGTGGCTTCATCGTGGGACTTAGCCAAATCGTCCATGAAACGGTGAACCTCGGCGGCGTCGATAGTGACGATAGATTCGCCATAATCGCCCTGGCCGTCGATGGAGGTAACAGGGATGGTGGTGAAGGTGACATTGCCGCCTGCCAGGCCGGCAAGCTGGGTAACAAAGCCCATAATGTCCCAGCCCTCATCGATGACTACGGAGCGTTCCACCGCCTTGGCAATCTTGGAAAGCTTGGAGGGATTAGCCAGGGTGTCATTGTCCAAGATCTTATTGACCAGGGAAGCCATAAAAGCCTGCTGGCGCACGATGCGGTCGAGGTCGCCGCGCGGCAGGTTGTAGCGCTGGCGCACAAAGGCTAGGGCCTTGGCGCCATCGAGGGTCTGCTTGCCCTTGCTGAACTTAGCGCCAGACATATCGTCATTGACGTCATCATTGAGGCAGACTTCGACACCATCGACGGCGTCGGTAAGCAGGGTAAAGCCCAGCAGGCCCACCTCCGCGTAGTGGTCGATGGACACACCGGTCAAGGACCGCACCATGGCCAATAACCCTTCGCGGCCGGCCTCGACGCCCTGCTTTTCGATGTCCTTATCCGAGTGCGGCTTCTTTTTGCCCTTTGCTTCTGCCTCTGCGTTTTCCTGCTTGAGCTCGTCCACCTTGGCGTTCTTGTGAGAGGCGAAGACAGCATTCATCTTCATATTGCCGTACTCCGGATCCTTAACATAGGTATCGCGCGGAATGGACACGGCGGTAGCACGGGAACCATCCTCCGGAACGCGGATGAGCATCATGGTGTCGGTATTTTCCTCACCATCGGCCACGCCCGCGTGCAGGTCTGCTAGTTCCTTATCGGAGAGGGGATCGCCCTTAGCATCGGTGCGCGAATCCTTGCCCACCAGCAAGATATCCACCGCGCCATCGAGCGAGTCACCGGAAAGTCCCTTGCCGCCTAAGGACAAGTCCTTGGCAGAAGACATACCATTATCAAGCCGGCCGACGGTGGCATAACCCACGCCAGATACCACCAGGATCAGGGCGGATAGCAGGGCTACGATCGTCTTTATGGCCGTGGAACCTTTTTGCTTTACCGCACTAGCGGCAGAGGGCGCCGGCTGAATGGTGCGCGCCCGGCGAGTGTTCTCAGAAGTCACAAGTGGAGGCTTTCTAGATTGGTGGGGATCTGGAGACAGTTTAGGGCAGAACGTTAAAAACTTAGTGATCCGCGTCCGATTTCGCGTGTTCGGGCAGTGTCCCTGCCCAGCGCGAGGAGTGCTTGTGACTAAGCTCGTGGCCATTGTGACTACTCCAACTCAACTCCCACTGGCCGTGATCACCGTGACTTATAGTCCCGGACAATACCTCGGTAGTTTTTTAGACTCCCTGCCGAGTGCGTACGCCCGCGGCACCAAGGTGGTGCTTGCGGATAATGGCTCTACCGACGGTGTTCCCGAGGCTGCCGCCCGCGAGCGCGCCGGGGTAGATTTCCTCGATACCGGCGGGAATATCGGCTATGGCGCCGGCATGAACGCCGGTGCCCGCTTCGCCCGCGAGCGCGGCGGAGTAGATGAGGAATTTTTCCTGATTTCCAACCCGGACGTTGCCTTTAGACCGGGATCTATCGATCGGCTCATCGAGTGTGCCCGCAAATGGCCGGACGCTGCGGCCGTGGGCCCGCGCATAGTAGAGCCGGACGGCACCAATTACCCCTCTGCCCGTGCCGTGCCTACCGTCGCCACCGGCATTGGGCACGCCCTCTTTTCCTCGATCTGGCCCTCTAATCCGTGGTCGCGCGCTTATCGCAATGAAACCGATATGACTACGCAGCGGCCGGCTGGTTGGTTATCTGGTTCCTGCCTTCTTGTGCGTTGGGAGGCTTTTGAAGCCATCGGCGGATTTGATGAGCGTTACTTCATGTACCTCGAAGACGTAGATCTAGGCGATCGCTTCGCGCGCGCCGGCTACCAAAACATTTTCTGCCCAGAAGCAGTCATCAGTCACGCCAAGGGGCATTCCACACAAGCACACGCCGGCGCCATGCTACGCGCGCACCATGACTCCGCCTACCGCTTCCAAGCAGACCGCCACCCCGCCTGGTGGCAGGCCCCATTGCGTGGTGCACTGTGGCTGGGGCTGCGGGTGCGTGGGTTAATTGCCTCGGCATCGGCAGGTTCTTAGGCCGCGGTGCGCGTGCCGTTGACCTAGATTGCGCTTTTAAGCTCTACACTGTCCCTCAGAAAATCACCGAATAAAACTGTCTGCATACATAAGGAAGACTATGACTGAAGCAGTCACCACTCACGGTGCCAGCACGGATGCAGTGATTCTCGTTGGCGGTCGCGGTACCCGCCTGCGTCCACTAACCATCGGTACACCGAAGCCGATGCTGCCGACGGCCAACTATCCGTTCCTGCAGCATCTTCTCGCCCGCATCAAGGCCGCCGGCATCGAGCACGTGGTCATGTCTACCTCATATAAGGCTGAGGTCTTTGAGGAGTACTTCGGCGACGGTTCGGACCTAGGCCTGGAGATCGAGTACGTGGTGGAAGAGACCGCACTCGGTACCGGCGGCGGTATCCGCAATGTCTACGACAAGCTGCGCAATGACACCGTCATGGTCTTCAACGGCGATGTGCTGTCCGGCATGGACCTGGAGGGAATCCTCACCACGCACCATGACAAGGACGCCGATGTCACCATGCATCTGCTCAACGTGGCTGATCCTCGTGCCTTCGGCTGCGTGCCTACCGATTCCAATGGTCGGGTAACCGCCTTCTTGGAAAAGACTGAGGACCCGCCGACCAATCAGATCAACGCCGGCTGCTACGTCTTCAAGCGTTCGGTCATCGAGTCTATTCCGGCCGATCGTGTCGTCTCCGTCGAGCGCGAGACTTTCCCGGGACTGCTGGCAGAGGGTCGCCTCGTTGTCGGTCACGTGGACAACTCCTACTGGCGCGACATGGGCCGCCCAGATGACTTCACTCGCGGATCGTCGGACTTGGTGCGCGGCATTGCGCCTTCCCCGCTGATTGAAGGCAAGACCGGCGAGTCCTTGGTGGATCCTTCGGCCGGTATCGCTGGTGGCGTGCTGCTGCTGTCCGGTACTGCCGTGGGCCGTGGTTCCGAGGTAGGCGCCGGATCTCGCCTCGAGGGCACCGTCGTCTTCGATGGCGTGCGCATTGAGCCAGGTGCCATCATTCATAACTCCATTATTGCCTCCGGCGCACATATTGGCGCCAACGCGGTCATTGAAAACTGCGTCATTGGCGAGGGCGCCCACATTGGAGCGCGCTGCGAGCTTCTCGACGGCATGCGTGTCTTCCCCGGCGTTTCCATCCCGGACGCTGGAGTGCGTTTTAGCTCCGATGCTTAACGCTCCTGCCGTGGGCTGGGCCATGCGATAAGTCTGACTGGGATAGGCCGAACTGAGGAAAATGAGTCCTTGGTTCGGCCTTTTCCATGCGGAATTACTCAGCCTGTCCTTCTAAAGCTGCCACCATAATGCGAAATCTGTGCAGCGTTGGTGAGTACGTAGATCCCTTCTTTGAGAGATTGTGCGCGCGACACGCCGGAATTTTCTGAAAATTGTTGACAGAAAAACGGGGTGCCACTACATGTAGTACCCCCTACCTATACCCCCAGTGGGGAGTAGTTGTTACAGATGTGACGCGTGGGGATCGTGTGCTGCGTTTTTGCCGAAAAGTGCGAAGAAGCCGCTAATTCGGGTTGACGATATTTAGTGATCCGGTGTGAAATTACATCAGTGAAAGAAACAGCGGCCGACGCCGTTACTTCCACACCGGCCCAGCGGGGTTACCCAAAGGGAATGTGGTGTACGGTCGGTTGCACTGATTAGAATTACCCAACCTCGGAGAAAGGAAAAGGCGTGGACAAAATGGCTAATAACAACGCCATTCTCCGTGGCGGTGCTGCTGCAGAGATGTCACTCGATGAACTCTTCGGTGCCGTCGAGCAGGAGTGGCAGGACCAAGCGCTGTGCGCGCAGACGGACCCTGAAGCATTCTTCCCTGAAAAGGGAGGTTCTACCCGTGAGGCTAAGCGCATTTGCCAGGCCTGCGCGGTGCGTGATGAATGCTTGGAGTACGCGTTGGAGCACGACGAGCGCTTCGGTATTTGGGGCGGGCTATCGGACCGTGAGCGCCGCCGCCTCAAGCGCGAGATTGGATAATTAAGGTGTCCAGAAAGGCCCCGGGCAAGCACATGACGTGCGGCCCAGGGCCTTTCTGCTGGGTCATATCGTGAAGGTGGCTACCAGCTATAGCGTGGATCCACTTCCTCCGGGTCCAAGTTGAGATAATTCGCCACGAGCGCGGTAATAACCGTACCTAGAAGCTCGGAACGCTCGGACGGGGTGGAAGCGCGCTGCTCGATGGGCATGCGGAAAATGACCAACCGGGCGCGCGTGGGGTGGCCGGCGGAGTCTACGCCGGCAGGAACCACGCGCCCGAGGGGGACCGGCCCATCGGCGATAATCTCATCCGGGAGCACGGTCATATCGGGTGAGAGCCGCATGCGCGGAATGGTGTCTACGGCTAGGTCGAGGCCACGCAATTGCGGGGCGAAGGAGTTTTGGATGGGGGCATAGGCCTCCAAGACGGCCATGTCGAAGTGCTCGCGCGCGCTGCGGTAGCGCGGAGTCTGCTGGGGGAGGAGGGGTCCGCGCATGCCGTGGCCGTGTCGGTCGCGGGCGGGGCGGATGTGCGGGCGAGCGGCGGTCATGCCCTGATTCTAAGGCGCAGGTGGTCTGGATTTAGCGGAGCCACGCCGGGGCGAAGACTATCTAAATCTCAACTAAGGGTTTAGACTTATGCGCTGTGACTATTTCTCGCCATTGCTCCCGCCCAGGCTGCGGCCGCCCCGCCGTGGCGACATTGACCTATGCGTACGCGGACCAGACGGCCGTGGTCGGCCCGCTGGCGGAAGAAGAGAACCCGCACAGTTGGGACCTGTGCGCCACGCACCGCGATCGCATCTCGGCTCCGGTGGGCTGGGAGCTGGTGCGCGTCGATCGCATCGAGCTGGATGAGGAAGACGATCTGATGGCCCTGGCAGAAGCGGTCAAGGAAGACGGCCGCGTGACCACCGGCTTGGTCGATGACGGTAGCGCCGGTTCGGGGGCAGACCCTATCGACTATTCCGCGACCTTTGATGGCGCTGACCCAGCTAATTCGAATCACCCGGTCTTTCGTACCCGTCGCGTGGCTTATGCCAAAAAGGCCCGCCGTGCCCACCTTTCGGTTGTACCCGATGAAATAACGCCGGCGGAATCGGAACTGGACTGACACGGACCCCGCAGTGCAGTAGTTTCCCTGCGGGCGAGAGTACTATTGCTGGGTATGCGAACTCGTGAGCAGCTTGATGCAGTAATTAAGGCCTATGACGTCCGTGGCGTGGTGGGCGAAGACATCGATGAACACTTCGTGCGCGATACGGGCGCTGCGTTTGCCGCCATCTTGCGTGAGGAAGGCGAAAATACCGTGGCCGTCGGCCACGATATGCGTCCCTCCTCACCGTCTTTGGCGCGCGCCTTCGCTGAGGGTGTGACCTCGCAGGGCCTCAATGTGACCCTGTTGGGGCTGACCTCTACCGACGAGCTTTACTACGCCGCTGGTTCCCTGGAGTGCGCGGGCGCTATGTTTACCGCCTCCCACAACCCAGCCAAGTACAACGGAATTAAGCTCTGTCGTGCCGGCGCAGTGCCTGTGGGCCAGGAGACTGGTTTGGGGCAGATTAAGCAGATGCTTATTGAAGGCACCCCTGAGTACACCGGCACTGAAGGTGCGATTGCAGAGCAGGAGATTCTGGCTGGCTATGCGGACTTCCTACGCAAGCTGGTGCCGTTGGAGGATTCCAAGCCTCTCGTCGTGGCTGTAGATGCCGCCAATGGTATGGGTGGCCACACCGTGCCGGCTGTCTTCGATGGCCTGCCTTTCGAGGTTCGTGATTTGTACTTCGAACTTGACGGTACCTTCCCGAACCACGAGGCTAATCCGCTGGACCCGAAGAACCTGGTGGATCTGCAGAAGTTCACCGTGGAGCAGAAAGCCGATATTGGCTTGGCTTTTGATGGTGATGCGGACCGCTGCTTCGTCGTGGATGAAAAAGGCCAGCCTGTTTCCCCGTCTGCCATTTGCGCGTTGGTGGCAGGACGCTACTTGGATAAGTTCCCCGGCGCTACCATCATCCACAACTTGATTACCTCTAAGACCGTGCCGGAGCTCATCAAGGAAAAGGGCGGCACCCCAGTGCGCACCCGCGTGGGTCACTCCTTCATTAAGGCGCAGATGGCTGAGCACAAGGCCGCCTTCGGCGGTGAGCACTCCGCGCACTATTACTTCCAGGAGTTCTGGAATGCTGATTCCGGCATGCTTGCCGCTATGCACGTGCTGGCAGCGGTCGGACAGTCCGATAAGCCGCTAAGCGAGCTCATGGCAGAATACTCCCGCTATGAAGCCTCTGGTGAGATCAATTCCACCGTGGAGGATCAGAAAGCCGCTACCCAGGCAGTGCTGGATGAGCTGGCGGATAAAATTGAGTCCGTCGATGAGCTGGATGGTGTGACCGTCGAGCTCAAGGGAACCGAGGCATGGTTTAACGTACGTGCCTCCAATACGGAACCGCTGCTACGCCTCAACGTAGAGGCAAAGACCGCCGACGAAGTTCAGGCCATCGTCGACGAAGTCCTCGCCATCATCCGCCGTTAAACCTCGGCGCGCGAGTGGGAGACCATGTCCTCCCACTCCACGAACTTCTTGCGTTCGCGGCCCTCGCGTTCGCCCAGTGCGCGCTCGGCCGCGTCTAAACGCTGCCAGTCTTGCCACGTCAAGTATTCGATTCCCCGCTCGCTAAGGACCTCGGTGATATCTGCGTCGCTGGAAGGGGAGGGGAGGGTGCCGGAGGCGGCGTCGGCAAGCAGCATGCCAATCGTTTCCGTGGCATCGGACTTGGTATTGCCAATGAGCCCCACTGGCCCGCGCTTAATCCATCCGGTGGTGTACAGGCCCGGAACTACCTTGCCGGCCGCATCGATGACATGGCCACCATCGTTATTGATGACGTTTTTGTCCTGGTTGAAGGGCACGCCATCGACCGCATCGGAGCGGTAGCCGGTGGCGAAATAGACCGCCTGCGCCGGCCATTCGGTGAACTTCCCGGTACCGTGCACGCTGCCATCCCCATTAAGGGCGGTGCGCTCGGTCTTAATCCCGCTGACTTTGCCGTCCTTACCCATGATCTCCACCGGCTGCTCAAAAAGGTGAATCTGCAGGGTGTGCGGTGCCTTTTTCGGATCTCGAATGGCGTACTGCTCGAGCACCTGGCACACCAAGTCAGTGGACTTGCTTTCTTGGCGCGCGGCCAGCGAAGCCTCGTCATAGTCAATGTCCTCCGGGGAAACCACGACATTAATGGACTCGGAATGGTCCAGCTCCTTGAGCTCCTGCGGGGTGAACTTGGCCTGCGCCGGGCCGCGGCGGCCGAAGACGCGCACGGTCTCGGCCTGGTTCTGGGCCAGGGAATCGTAGACATTATCGGGGATTTCGGTCACCTTGAGCTCGTCACCAGTCTTGGCCAGGATGCGGGAGACATCAAGGCCCACGTTACCCACGCCGATGACTGCGACCTCTGTGGCGGAAAGATCCCAATTGCGCTCGAAGCGCGGGTTGCCATCGTAGAAGCCCACGAACTCGCCGGCACCATGCACGCCGTCGAGGTCCGCGCCGGGGATATCGCGGTGGCGGTCGCCCACGGCGCCGGTGGCAAAGACCACGGCATCATAATGCTGCTGCAGCTCATCGACGGTGATATCCCGGCCGATGTGCACGTTGGTCAGCAGGCGAATCTGCTCCGTATCGAGTACGCGGTGGAGGGATTTAATGATGCCTTTAATGCGCGGATGGTCCGGTGCTACGCCGTAACGGATGAGGCCAAAGGGGGCGGGCATCTGCTCAATGAGGTCAATCTGTACCTCACCACCGGTCTTTTTTACCAAGATGTCGGAGGCATAGATGCCGGCTGGACCGGCACCGATCACGGCTACTTTTAAGGGCTGATTCATGTTGTGCGAAGGCCTTTCTCTTTCTCGCGGGGCTAGACCGCTGGGTTCATTTTCTTAGCTTTATCTTTCTGGCAATTGAACCGTCTGGTCTAGATTGCGGCAAGGCTAAGAATTAGTTTCTAAAATTATTCTGACTTTTGCGCAGTTTATGGCGATTTTTTACTTGAAAATAAAAAAGACCGCTTTGTCTGTCTGATTTAGACGGGTAGGTTGTCTTTCAATACTTAGGAAAGGCAGGTTGAGATCTACACCATGACCACCGCGACTAATACCAAGCGCACTCCCCGCGCCAAGAAGCCCGAAGGCCAATGGAAGATTGACGGTACCAAGCCCCTCAATAACGATGAGGTAATTAAGCAGGAGGATGGTGGGCTTTCTGCCAAGCAGCGCGTCATCGATATCTATTCCAAGCAAGGATTTTCCTCGATCCCTTCTGATGACCTAGCTCCTCGGTTCAAGTGGTTGGGCCTTTATACCCAGCGCAACCAAAACTTGGGCGGTGAGATGACCGCTAAGCTTTCTAACGCTGAGCTGCAGGATGAGTACTTCATGATGCGCGTGCGCTTCGATGGTGGCCGCGCCGATCCCGCCAAGCTGCGCGCTGTGGGTGAGATCTCGCGTGATTATGCCCGCTCTACCGCGGACTTCACGGACCGCCAAAATATCCAGCTGCATTGGATTCGTATCGAGGATGTGCCCACCATCTGGGACAAGCTTGAGTCGGTGGGGCTGAGCACGCTTATGGGGTGCGGCGACGTGCCCCGCGTTATCCTGGGCTCGCCTGTCGCGGGCGTGGCAGAAGATGAAATTATTGACGCCACCCCGGCCATTGAAGAGATCAAAAATAACTATCTGCCGCGTGAGGAGTTCCATAACCTACCGCGCAAATTCAAAACCGCCATCTCTGGCAACTCCCGTCAGGACGTCACACACGAGATACAAGACGTCGCCTTCGTAGGCGTGAACCATCCAGAGTACGGCCCTGGATTCGATTGCTTTGTTGGCGGAGGCCTTTCTACTAACCCGATGCTCTCGCAGTCCCTCGGCGCCTGGGTTCCCCTAGAACGCGTGCCTGAGGTGTGGGCCGGTGTGGTCGGCATCTTCCGTGACTACGGCTTCCGCCGTAATCGAAACCGAGCCCGCCTGAAGTTCTTGGTGGCTAAGTGGGGCATTGAAAAGTTCCGCCAGGTGTTGGAAGAGGAATACCTAGATGAGCCGCTGCTGGATGGCGTCCCGTTGGAAGTCGAGCCCGGCTCTCGCGATCATCTTGGCGTGCACCGCCAAAAGGACGGCAAGTTCTACGTGGGCGTGAAGCCTACCGTGGGCCATGCCACCGGCGAACAGCTCATCGCTATCGCAGACGTGGCTGAGAAATTTGGGATTAGCCGTATTCGCACTACCCCGATGAAAGAGCTGCTTTTCCTCGACGTCGATGAAGAGGACATCCCGAGCCTATCCCGTGCGCTCGACGAGACCGGACTGTATTCCCAGCCATCCGAGTTTCGCCGTGGCGTCATTTCCTGCACCGGGCTGGAGTTTTGCAAGCTCGCGCACGTGACCACCAAGGCCCGCGCCATCGAGTTGGTGGACATCCTGGAAGACACCCTGGGTGATCTGGATGTGCCGATTTCCATCGCGCTTAACGGCTGCCCCAACGCCTGTGCGCGTTCACAGGTAGCAGACATGGGCCTGAAGGGGCAGATCGTCACTGATTCCGAGGGCAACCGCGTCGAGGGTTTCCAGGTCCATCTAGGCGGCGCCCTTGGCCTGTCTCCGGACTGGGGCCGCAAGCTGCGTGGCCACAAGGTCGTGGCCGATGAGGTGCCCGAGTACGTCATCCGCTTGGTCAACAAATACAAGGAGCAGCGCGAGGAAGGTGAGCAGTTCCGCCACTGGGTTTTGCGCGCAGCTGAGGAGGACTTGCAGTGAATTTTCGCCGCCAGCCCAATCCCAACCGCAACCATCCCAGCTTCTGCCCGTATTGCGCCGGAACCGACCTCTTTCCGGACGAGGAAGACGATTTTGCCTGGAAATGCCAGGAATGCTTGCGGATTTTCTCCGTGCGTTTCCACGGCCAGGACGATGCCCCGGTAGCCCCTGCACCGGCTGTGTCCTCCAACGAAGCACTGAAGCGCTCGCTTGCCCGCCGCGGCCACACCACGGCGCCAAAGGCTTAAGGATGCCCCATGCCCGCACTCATTACCCTGTCCCACGGTTCACGGCATCCGGGTGCTGCGGCCGGAATTGAGCGTTTGACCCAGGCCACGGGCTTGCGTCCAGCTCGCGCGGCGCACCTGGAATTCAACGAGCCCGACCTCACCGCGGCCGCGCTCGAGCTTGCCCAGATGGGGGAGACCGAGGCAATCGTGGTTCCCCTGCTTTTCACCCAGGGTTATCACCAGCGCGTTGATGTTCCGCGTGCGCTTGCCGCAGCCTCCCAGACCTCACACTTGTCCCTCCACCTCGCCGCAGGCCTCGGCACCGGCGAGGACCTCGCCCGTGTGCTCGCCTCTCGTACCCGGCCTGGCGACGCCCACGTGGTCATCTATTCCGTTGGTTCCTCCGATTCAGCGGCGAATGATGCCATACGTGAGCTCGCCCACCGCACCTTCGCGCTCACCGGCGTACCCGCGACGGTGGAATTTGCTACCCGCGGTGGCCGCGAGGGGATCGTGCGCCTGTGCCGCGAGCATGCGGACCCTAAGCGCGTGCGCGTCATACCGCTCTTTGTCACCGAGGGGCTGCTCCTAGACCGCTTGGCGGGTGTTCCCGCGACCGTTGAGCACCCGCTCGGCACTGATATTTCAGGCCTCGTCGCAGATCGTTTTCATCATGCACGCCGCGGTGCACAGGAGGTATTCGCGCCATGCTAACTCTCATTCTCATCGCCCTCGCCGGTGCGGCCGCCAACCTCGTGGACGGTGGCATCGGCATGGGGTTCGGCGTCACGTCTACCACGATGCTGCTCCTTGCCGGCCTAGGTCCCGCGCAGGCCTCTGCCGTCGTGCACACCGCTGAGCTTGGCACCACTGCCATTTCCGGTTTGAGCCACGCACGCTTCGGCAACGTGGACTGGAAGACGGTGGTCCGCCTTGGCGTCCCCGGCGGTATTGCCGCGTTTGTGGGGGCCACGTTGCTTTCGAATATTTCCACTGCCGCTGCTGCACCGGTGACCGCACTCATCCTGGTAGGCATTGGTGCTAACCTCATCTGGCGGTTCTCCCAACCGCGCCGCCGCGGTTCCGCCTACAAGCGCTCGCATTCCACTCCGTTTCTCGCCGGCCTTGGCCTGGTGGGCGGATTTGTCGATTCTACCGGTGGCGGTGGCTGGGGTCCCGTGTCGACCTCCACGCTTATGGCCATTGGTCGGGAGCAGCCGCGCCGCATTGTGGGCACGGTCAACGCCGCCGAATTCCTCGTGACCTTGGGTGCCACCGCGGGCTTTATCGTCGGCCTCTGGCACGACATCGTCGGCAACCTTGCCGCCGTTATCGCGCTTCTCATCGGCGGCGCCATCACTGCTCCGATCGCTGCGTGGCTCATCTCCCGTATCAACCCAGTCCTGCTTGGTGGATTGGTGGGCACGGCCATCGTAGGGCTTAATATCAGCAAGGTTATCGGTGGCGCCGAGACCTACTTTGGCTGGTCAGTGCCATCAGCAGTTACCTCGATAGTCATCGCCGTCGTGGTCGCTGCTGGTGCGGCCGCAACAGTTCGTGGCACGCTGCGCACTACGCGTGCCCGTGCAGCGGAATTGGAAGCAGAAAACGCTGAGGAAGCCGCCCACGCGGACTTTCATGCCCCGGATTACCCAGAGCGTGTCGCCGCCGCCCATCACTTCCACGGTTCGCGCAGGTCAGGTGTCACCATCGTGCAGGATAAGGCGCCCGAAAGCCCCGCCTCGGACCGAATGTAGCGCATCGACTGCGGCCTTTGGCCAGGCAATAGACCAAGGTTTGGCTGCAGTAGGCGGAACGCGGCCGAAAGTGGGGTTAGGGCTTATGCGAGTCTTGCTACCCTGAACCCGCTAGAGGCCGGCCACCTCGCCGATGACATAGACCGCCGGCGAGGAGATATCGTGCTCTGTTATCGTCTGCGCCAGTGTGGCCAAGGTGCAGCGGTAAGCGCGCTCGGTAGAAAGCGTGCCTTCTTGGATGATGGCGCAGGGGGTGGAAGGGGAGAGGGAGGCTGCAATAAGCGTGCTAGCAATCGCCGGTGCATTCTTAACCCCCATAATGACCGCCAGCGTGGCGCCAGAACGGGCGAGAGCTTCCCAGTCCACCAAGGATTTCTCGTGGCCGGGTGGTAGATGCCCGGAAACCACCGTGAAGCCGTGGACGATGCCGCGCTGAGTTACCGGAACGCCAACGGCTGCGGGAACGGAAATAGCTGAAGTTACGCCCGGTATGACCGTGGTGGGAATCGAAGCTTCCGCCAGCGCTTGAACTTCCTCAAATCCGCGCCCAAAGACGAAGGGATCGCCTCCCTTAAGGCGGGCTACCTTGCGGCCAGAGCGGGCATGAGTGATGAGTAACTCGTTGATCTTTTCCTGCGAGATTGACTTCTTATAGGGGAGTTTAGAGACGTCAATGAGCTCTTTGGAAGAAATATCACACAGCCTATCGAGCTGCGCTGTAGGTCCCAGGTGATCGGCGAGAATAACCTCTGCATCCTGCAAGGCGCGCATGCCGCGTACAGTAATGAGGTCCCACGCGCCGGGGCCGCCGCCAATGAGGGTCACGGGATGGATCTGTGCCGAAGTCATGGGACTCCATCTTAGTGGGTGCCCGACTATGCTTAAGCCACATGGATACCGGTAATTATGATGCCGAAACCGTGCGCTTTTTTGATGTCGCGCACGAAGGCGCTCAAATCCGCCTATTGGCCGGAGAAGTGGAGCTTTGGAGCGAGGCGCTCCGCGGGCTTAATCCTCGCTCGCTGGTCATAATCCCCACCGATGCGATTGCCAGGGAAGCCGCCCACTTGGGTGTCGGCCTTGCAGAGCCGCTGCGAATCCCGCTCGTCGTCACCGAATCGCTCCCGCGTTACGTGGGAGCATTGGACGTGGTTGTTGTCGTAGGCGAGACCGGCGAATGCGATTGGGCTTCGCGCGCATTAATTGCCGCCAGCCAGCGCGGCGCCACCACCGTTTTGATTGGCCCGGCCAAGGGCCCGCTCGTGGAGGACTGCCCGGACGATACCCTCATCGCCCCCTGCCTACCTACGGCAGAGGGCAGTTCGCCTGCCCACAACATCGCCGCACTGCATGCTCTGTGCTGCCTGCTCTACCAGGACCCGACCGCGGTGAAAGAGATCCTGGAGGATCTTGCTGCAGCCGTGGACCGCGAACTCGCGCAGCTTTCCCCTGAGCGCGATGCCACTACCAATCCGGGCCGCCAACTGCGCGAATTTATCGAAGGCGCCCGCATCATCCACTCCTGCGTGCTCGACCCTTATTCCTTTTCTGAGCGGCGTGAGCACGTGCAGATCGACGCCCTCGTCGCTCGTATGGCTGCGACCATCTGGGCGGTGCATGGCCTGCCGAGCGCTTTCGTGGACCCTGCGGAATTGCGACGCGCACTCGACCGAGATTCCGATAGCTCCCGAGCAAATGATCTCTTCTTTGACCCCTTCATTGATGGCGATGGCACTACGGATGCTTTGGTACCCTTGAAGGTGATTTTCTGGGGGCAGGAAGAGGCGAACCTGCCCAACTCGCTTGCAGTCCGCAGCATTGACCCGGAACCGGGCCTCGGGCATCTTGCCCGCTCACTGCAGCTTATTACGCGGAGTTTCTCCGCGACCGCCTACGAGATTTCTAAAGGATAGAAACACATGCAGCTGTTGCACAGCGCCACCCGCAACTATTCCTGGGGCTCGCGTACCCTCATCCCACACCTGCAGGGTCAGCCCGATTCAGAAAAGCCCGTCGCAGAGCTGTGGTTCGGCGCCCACCCCGGAGACCCGTCTACGGTGGATGACCGCCTTCTCAATGAGGTCATTGCGGAGGATCCAGCAGGGCAGCTAGGCAGCCGCGTTTCCGCCGAGTACGGTGAACGCCTGCCTTTCCTCCTCAAGGTGCTAGCGGCCGAGGAGCCGCTATCCCTACAGGCGCACCCGTCGAAGGAGCAGGCAGAGGAAGGTTTTGCCCGCGAGAATGCCGCTGGGATTGAACTCACCGCACCCAACCGCAACTACAAGGACGATAACCACAAGCCCGAGCTTATCGTTGCGCTCACGGATTTCTATGCCATGGCTGGCTTCCGCCCGCTGGCGCGCACTCGCGAGCTTTTTGCTGCCTTGGAGTGCCCCGAGCTGGATCATTACGTTGCCATGCTGGACGAGGACCCCTCGGTAACCACCGAGTCCGCCAACCTTCGCGTTCTCTTTACCACGTGGATTACCATCCCGTCCGCCAAGCGCAAGGAACTCATCGCCGCCATAGTCTCCGCTGGTGAGCGCCTTATTGCCGCGGACCCGGCCGATTGGAAGTCCCGTGTAATGTCCACGGTGCTGGAACTCAACCAGCGTTACCCGGGCGATATCGGTGTATTGGGTGCACTGTTGCTTAACCACATCGAACTTTCTCCCGGCGAGGCCGTCTACCTAGATGCGGGCCAGCTGCACGCCTATGTCTCCGGCCTTGGCGTAGAGATTATGGCCAACTCCGATAACGTTTTGCGCGGCGGCCTTACCCCCAAGTTCGTTGACGTTCCCGAACTAGTCAAGGTTCTCACCTACGCGGCTGCCGATGAACCGCGTGTTCAACAGCAGGATAAGTCCGCTCAGAATAATGTGCACGATGCCGCCGCATGGTCTTACCCGGTCCCGATTGAAGAATTCCTGCTAGACCGTGTAGAGCTTAGCGGAGCATCTTCTGTGGATTTTGATTACGATGGCCCGACCATCGCCCTGTGCACCGCAGGCTCCGTTACCTTTACTGATGCCGCCGGCAAGACCCTCACCGTGACCCCCGGCCAAGCCGTCTGGTTGCCTGCCTCTGAGGGGCGAGTCACTGCCACTGCGGCATCCGACGCCGCCGACCTCTTCGTCGCCCGCGCTTAGCCCGCCTGCGCTTGGCTCGCCTGCGCACCAGCGCGCTTTGCCGAACCCCTCTTCGCCGGGGTTCAGGCGAGGTGTGGAATTTCAATTCCGGCGCGCTGCCGCCGCTTTCGTCGCTGCGCGAGTGCCTCATATGGCTGTTTCTTTCACAGCTCTAATGGTCCGGCGCATACAAAAGCACGTTTCCTCGAAATTCGCGTTCAGAATCGAGGAAACGTGCTTTTTGTATTCAGCTAATTGCGCAGTGGGCTATGGATTAGTGCGAAGCGGCTGCTTTGCGCGGCGCCTGCTTGGTCGGCACGAAATCGGTCGGCTCTTGGTTCTGCTCGGCAGAAGGCTGCTCTGCGGCGGCTTGATCGTCGCGTGGTACTTCTGCCTCTGCGACCTCTTGCTGCTTGTTTTCGGTTAGTTGTCCCCGGTCCGGGTTGGGCTTGTTCTCACCAGTGGTTGTGCCCGTCCCATTTTGCTCCGAAGGCTGCGTCGGGGAAGGCTGCGGAGCGGACGGGGCAGTGGTGGTTTGCGGAGCGGTGCCGCCACTGCCGCCGTTGTTGCCCTGTGGGGAACCGGTAGCCTGCGAGCCGTTTTGATTGCTTGGGTAATCAGGCGTCGGGCGCAGAACGCCTTGGCCGGTGTCTTGTTCACCCTGGATGCTGCCCATACCCTGCGAGGAGGCTCCTTGTGGGGAAATATTCTCCGGACGATAAACCTTGGTGGGCTGGGTAGCCGCCTGCGGGTGCATGACCGCATTGGGGGCTAGATACGGATCACTGTTATGCGGCTGGTGGTGCTTCGAATCGCCGGACGAAGCTGTAGAGCTTGTCGCATGTGCAGAGCGCTTGTTTGAAGGCGAATGGTCCGTGGGAGAAGTGGTGGTTTCCTCGGCCGCAGTGTGCGTCGGGGAGACGGAGGTGGTCCCGGACTGATCCGCGGCATTGGAATAGTTAGCGCTCGGCGAGCTCATGCGCCAGACTGTGAATCCGACGACGGCCGCGGCTATCAGTCCGGCCACAATGAACACGTAGACGCGGCGCGAATCTGGCTTCATCGTGGCTGTCCTTTCTGTGAGGTGGGCTGATTTAACCCCATAGGAGGTGGCGGTATAGCACCGCGGTAACAAGTTGGTAACGAGACTATCATGTTTAGGAAACATTGCTACGGCGTTGCGATTCTGTGATACGCCAACAAAACGCCAGTTCGCGGATGTAGGATGCCCTGCAAACCTTTTCATTGCGTGCTTTCTTTAGCTGGGAAAGCGTGTATAAATGGCGCTGAAAGCACCGAAGGAGTCAAAAAGTGAGTACTTGGGACGAAGATATTTTCAGCACGGACCTCAACGTCGATTTCTTGGAAGAAATGGCAAACCTCGATGAAGAAGGGGTAATTCGCGCCGTTGAGGATGCCTGCGAAGTAGCACATAGCAAGCCACAGCTCAGTGAAGAAGAGGAACAGAACGCGCAAGCAGCAGCCACCATCGCTGCCATTTGGGCTGGCGCGCCCTTCAGTGCGGGCGAGGTTGTTGAAGACTACCCCTATATTAGGGAGCTGGTGGGGTCTGGCAGCGAAACCTTGACGGAAAATGCCCTCGAGGTACTAGAAAATGTCGAGGAAGAATATGACCTCGAAGCGTTTATAGAGGCCCTGTCCTAAGCCATACCTACTGCCCGCAGCAGTGGCCTCATGCCAGACAAAATAGAAGGGAAGGTACCCCACACCTATGCTTATCAGCATCGAAGGCATCGACGGTGCCGGTAAGAATACGCTGGTCTCCACAATCAGGGAGTCGTTGGATCGACCCGTGGAGGTCATCGCCTTCCCGCGCTATGCAGAATCGATTCACGCCCAGCTCGCCCAAAAGGCGCTCTACGGAAAAATGGGTGACCTGACAGATTCGGCATATGCCATGGCAACTCTTTTTGCCTTGGATCGTTACGGCGTAAAAGACCAATTGCAGCGAGCTAAGGGTACGGACGCCGTGGTGCTATTGGATCGGTATGTGGCTTCCAATGCGGCATATTCGGCGGCGCGACTCGAAGACGATGCCGTCATGGACTGGGTGCATGATCTGGAATTTGGCACTTTAGGCCTGCCGCAAGCGGATCTGCAGGTTTATCTGGATACTGCGGTAGAAGTGGCGTCGGAAAGAGCGCAGGCAAGAGCCCAAGCAGATGCCAACCGGGAGCGTGACCGCTACGAGCGCGATGGCGGATTGCAGGAACGCACCGCCGCGGCCTACCAGCGCCTAGCAGATGCGGGCTGGGGTGGACGCTGGATTGTCACCGCCGATGCGGATACTATAATTTCAGCGATAAAAGACCTTGTAGGAGAATAAAACGTGGCGCCCAAGATTTTGGTAGTCGATGACGATCCGGCTATCTCGGAGATGCTGACCATTGTGCTCGAGTCTGAGGGACTTAAGCCCATTCCGGTCATGGACGGCAATGACGCCGTGCCCGCCTTTGAGCAACACGAGCCGGACCTCATTCTGCTGGACCTTATGCTGCCGGGCATGAACGGCGTGGATATCTGCCGCGCCATTCGCCGTGAATCCTCCGTACCCATCGTTATGCTGACCGCCAAGACGGATACGGTCGATGTGGTGCTAGGCCTTGAATCCGGCGCGGATGATTACATCACCAAGCCATTTAAACCCAAGGAACTCATCGCCCGCATTCGCGCGCGCTTGCGCCGCACCGATTCCGCGGAGTCTGAAATTTTGGAAGTAGCGGACCTCATCATTGACGTGCCGGAGCATACCGTGCGCCGCACGGATGGTACCGAACTGAACTTGACTCCTTTGGAATTTGACCTGCTGCTGGAGATGGCGCGCCGCCCTGGCCAAGTGCATACGCGTGAGTCGCTGCTGGAGTCCGTATGGGGCTACCGCAATGCCTCTGATACGCGCTTGGTTAATGTCCACGTGCAGCGCCTACGCGCCAAGATCGAGCATGATCCGGAGGATCCGCAGATTGTGCTGACCGTGCGTGGCGTGGGGTATAAGACCGGTAAGCCCGGCGCCGGGGAGTAAGAACCATCGGCATCATTGAGCGTTTAAGGCGTATTCGAGACGCCTTCATTACAACGTGGCGTACCTCTTTGCAGGCGCGCGTCATTGGCATGATTTTGGTCGCTTCCTCGGTGGTCATGATCATCTTGGCCTACGCGTTGGTTTCTGTGCTGACTCAGCGCTTGGTTAGCCAAAAGGAAGACGTGGCGCAGCAAGAGCTGGAGCGTGCCCGCACGGCCGTGGAACAGCAGATTGATGCCACCAGTTCCGCCAATTCGGTGCAGGTACGCATCAATTCTGCACGTGCGGCACTAGGCCAGCTCTCTGCCCAGCAGGGCGATGCCCAGGCGGTTTATGAACCGGTCATCGTGGTGGAAAACCAGGATGGCTCGGTTATTACCTCGCCAGAAGGTTTCCCCGTGCCGGATCAGTTGCGGGAGATGGTGGATCAGGGTCAGATTGCGCAGCAGTATTTCCCGGCTCCGCGGGAAAACGGTGAGCATTACAACGCCCTGCTGGTAGGAACACCTACCGATACCGATATCCCGCATACCCAGGTCTACTTGGCACTGTCCATGGAATCGGAAGAATCCACCATGGCGTTGATGCGCGGCCTGCTTTCAGCGGCCGGTGTGGTCGTCGTGGTGCTGTTGGTAGGCATTGCCTGGCTGGCGACCCAGCAGGTTATTACGCCGATTCGTTCGGCCTCGCGCATTGCACAGCGCTTGGCGGCTGGTCACTTGAAGGAACGCATGGCCGTCGATAGCGACGATGAGATGGGGCGCCTAGCCGCGTCCTTCAATAACATGGCCGATAAACTTTCTTCCCAGATTGCGCAGCTGGAGGAATACGGCGACTTACAGCGGCAGTTTACTTCCGACGTCTCCCATGAGCTGCGTACCCCATTGACCACCGTGCGCATGGCCGCGGACATGATTGAGGCCGAAAGCGATAGCTTGCCGCACGGCGCCCAGCGAGCTTCCCGCCTGATGTCAAGCGAGCTCGATCGTTTCGAGGAATTGCTCGCGGACCTGCTAGAGATTTCTCGCCACGATGCCGGCGTGGCGGACCTGTCTACCGCCGCCATTGATCTGCGCTCCTGCGTGGAGTCCGCCTATGAGCAAGTCGAACATTTGGCTCGCGAGCTCAACGTAGAGGTCCAGCTCAACCTGCCGGATGAGCGCATCGCCGTCGAAGCCGATTCACGCCGCCTTGAGCGCATCTTGCGCAATCTTTTGGCCAATGCCATCGACCATTCGGAAGGCAATCCGGTAGCGGTGGATGTCGCCACCACGGAAACCGCGGTGGGCGTTACCGTTACAGACCATGGCGTGGGCTTGAAACCGGGCCAGGAAGAGCTGGTATTTAACCGCTTTTGGCGCGCGGATTCTTCCCGTAAACGCCACTCCGGAGGCACCGGCCTGGGGCTGGCTATCGCCCGCGAGGACGCCGTCTTGCACGGTGGCACGCTGGATGCCAACGGCTACGAGGGCTTTGGCTCGCGCTTCCGGCTCATTATTCCGCGCACTCCAAATACCGAGGTGGGAGAAGAACCCATCTCCGTGGAGATCCCTGGCGCACCCGTAAACAACCCTGCGGAAGGCGGCTCGTTGCCGGAATCGACCCCAGATGCCGGAGTTGAACTTCCAGAAGCGCAGGACTCTAGCACCGATAATCCGGGTGTCGAACCCGCCTCTGCTACGCCTGCCATTGCATCCGGGATGAGCTCACCGCGCGTCGAAAAGAGCGATAAGACTACCACTGGCCAGGCGGAGGGGGATGGCATCCTATGGCCCTCGGAACGAGAGCTCAACCGTGGTGCGGCCGCCCCAGATAGGCGCGCCTATAAGGCCCCGGACTTTGAGGGGAGGAGGAAGTGAGCGTGTTCAGCAGCAACTATTGCAAAACCGCGGTCTTTAGTACCGCAGCGGTCGTGCTTTTTGTCAGCGGTTGTTCCACTCTGCCGAGTGACACCGGGCCGCAGGTGGTAGGGACCTACCAGCGACAGGAAGACAGTCCTGGGGAAGTTATTGCACCGCAACCGGGCGATGACCCGGATCTGACGTTGCGAGATTTCTATCAGGCTTCGGCCGTGCCCGGAAATGATCACGAAGTCGCCCGTGGTTTTCTTACGGATACTGCCCGTGGTGCATGGGACGCCAGCGGCGATGTGATGGTGGTCGATAGCCTGGATATCGTTACTGCGCCCGCCAATAAACAAAGCTCGAAAGATAATGAACGCGCCTTTACAGTACGTGGCACTATTATCGGCCGCCTGAAATCCGGTGGCGCGTATGTCCCGGAAAATGAGGGCTATGAGGCAGTCATCTACATGAAGATGCAAGACGATAGGTGGCGCGTCGATGGCCTGCCGGCCGGAGTGGTGATGGAGCGCAATGAAATGCGCAACCACTACGCCCCGCAATCGCTGTACTTCTATAAGCAGAGTAACGATGCGCTGGTTCCGGATCGTCGCTGGTTGTATAAGGGGGGCGAAGAATCGGAGTCGACGCTTATCACGTTGTTGATGGAGGGGCCTTCGGCCAGCATTGCCCCTGCCACCCGCCGTGCGGCGGGGGAGAATGTTACCTATGCCGGCTATGACCGCGAGCAAGGCTACCAATTCGAAGGCCTAGTGGACTTGGACGCCCACGACCGCACTCTCTTTGCCGCCCAACTGGTGTGGACGCTTAGCAAAGCCGGCCATACCGGTCCCTTTAAGGTCAAGGCCGATGGCGGTGACCTGGTGGAAGGTATGGATAGCTTGAGCGTGGATGACTTTGCGGACTATAACCCGGAAGAAAGCAGCACCGCGTTGTCTAAGCTCTACGCCCTTAATGAGGGCAACCTGCTGGAGGTAGACGATGGCGTGGCCGAGCCCGTTCAATCCACCTTGGGCAGTAGCGGAGACGTGCAGTCCGTGGATGTGGCCGATAGCGGCCTCGTTGCGGCCGTGCGCCGCAAATCCAATAATGATTTCTCCCTGCAGATAGGCGAGCTCGATGGCCAGCTGCAGGATGCGGTGGATGGTCCCACGCTGGCACGGCCGACCTTTGAATACAACGGGCAAGCCGCGTGGACTGTGGTTGACGGAGATCGCATCGTGCGCGTGGTGCGCTCCAAGACCACGGGCCGCATCTCCAAATCCGAGGTGGATGCCCGCAGCATTGACGATATTGAGGGCGAAATCTCCGTCATCCGCTTGTCCCATAGCGGTGCCCGCGTGGCCATGGTTATCGATGGGCACGTGTATATCGCGGCGGTTGCCCAATCCAGCAGTGGGGATAAGCGCATCGTCAACGCCCGCGAGGTCGGCCCAGAAGTTTCCGGTTCGGCGCTATCGTTGGACTGGAATATGGATGGCTCGCTCATCGTTGGTACCTCCTCGAGCCAGTCACCCGTCTGGCGCATCGAGCAGGATGGTTCCTCGGCTTCGACCATGCCTACCGGTAATATCACCGCCCCCGTGGTGGCTGTAGCTTCCTCGCCCACCAAGCTTTTCATCACTGATTCTCACGCCATGCTTGAGCTACCTTCCACCGTGATGGATGAGACCAACTGGCGTGAGGTCTCTGGGCTGCAGGGCCGGCGTTCTTCCCCTATCGTTTCTAACTAGCCGTCGGAAGGCTTGTGCGGCTAGGGGGGAGGCAACACGATGAGCTTGGGGGAGCTTATTTTTCCGCGCGCGTGTGCTGGATGCGGCGCGCCGGGCGAGGTGTTGTGTGAACACTGCCGCGAGCACTTGCGGCACCCGCCCTACTTGGTAGCACGGCCCCGGCTGCTGGGGGCGCCCGTGTATGCCCTTGGCTCTTATTCCGATATTCGCCGCCGCATCATCATTGGCATGAAGGAGCGCGGCAACCAGCCGGTTCGCGAGTATGTCGGGGCCGTCTTTGCAGCTGGGCTGGCCTATCTGAGTGCCCGTGGTGATATCCCGCGCGAGTTCACCCTTGTTCCTGCGCCTACCCGTCCGCGCTCGGCGCGGGCGCGCGGGGGAGACCCTGTGGCCGCTGTGTGCCATACAGCGGCGCAGCTGCAGCGCGTGGGCGTGTGCGCGGCTCTTTCCATGGGGCAGTCCACCGCGGATCAGTCCGAGCTTAACGCGCAGGATAGGTGGGCTAACCTGCAGGGGCGAGTCCGCGTTCATGCTCCCATTGCTCGCGCCCCTGCGCTGCTTGCCGACGACGTCGTTACCACCGGCGCCACCCTAGCCGCGAGCATTGCTGCCCTGCAGGCCGCGGGCGTAGAAGTATGTGGAGCATTGGTCTTTGCGGATGCCTAGATAAAGGCGGGATCTACCCTCGAGGTAGGGGAGCGGGAAAAAATTTCGCCCTGTCAGGTCATAACCAGTGATACCATGAGGAGTGTCACAGAGAGATAGCTACTGTGATTGAATCCAGTCCCCACTACTCAAGGGAGGCATTTCAATGTCCCAGCCAAACAAAGCTCAGGTAACGATTACGGGCCGTAATGTCGAGGTCCCTGATCACTTTCAAGAGCGAGTCAATGACAAGCTGGCCAAGATTGAACGCCTTGACCCCACCCTGACCTTCTTCCACGTGGAGCTGCAGCACGAGCCGAACCCGCGCCGCGATTCTGAAGCGGATCGCATCCAGATCACCGCTACGGGTAAGGGACACATCGCCCGTGCCGAAGCAAAGGAAGATTCTTTCTACGCTGCGCTCGAGACCGCCTTGGGCAAGATGGAGCGCTCCCTGCGCAAGGTGAAGGTGCGCCGCGAAAACGTCAAGAGCGGTCACCGCGCGCAAAAGGGCACCGGAGAGATTGCCGCTGAGATGGTGGCACAGGCTGAGGCACAGCGCGCCAAGGAAGAGCGCTACGTTGACCCTTATGCTGAGACCGTCGAGGATGTTCGTCCCGGCCAGATTGTGCGCACCAAGGAGCACCCGGCTACCCCGATGAGCGTGGATGATGCCTTGAGCGAGATGGAGCTGGTTGGCCACGACTTCTTCCTCTTCGTTAACGAGGAGAATAATAAGCCCTCCGTGGTTTATCGCCGCCACGCCTTCGACTATGGCCTTATCTCCCTGGCTGAAGACGCGGAGGCCTAAAGCGCTCGCACTTTCCTGAGGTAATGACCCCGCTGCATAACTGCAGCGGGGTCGAATTCGTATCAAGGGAAATGGTGTCTTGGTGGGGGGGAGGTTCGACGTCGGCAAGCGGCTTTAAAGGCTTAGATATGCCAGATGAAGGTTGCGCGCATGCCCTATGCGCTAGGCGGAAGGTGCTTTGTGAATGCGAGTGAGTACAATAGCGACGAGTTAACTTTATTGTCGCGACTAGAAGGACTAACTAACCGTGTTTGGACTTTCCAAGCTGCTGCGCGCGGGCGAGGGCCGTACGGTCAAGCGCCTGGGCAAAATGGCAGACGACGTAATTGCCCTTGAGGATAAGTACGCGGAGCTTTCGGACGAAGAACTTAAGGCAAAGACCGATGAGTTCAAAACTCGTCTTAAAGACGGCGAAGTGATGAATGACATCTTGCTCGAGGCATTTGCCACCGTCCGCGAGGCTGCCTGGCGCGTCCTCGATCAAAAGCACTACCGCGTGCAGATCATGGGTGGCGCGGCCCTGCACTTCGGCAACGTTGCCGAGATGCGCACCGGTGAGGGCAAGACCCTGACCTCACTCCTGCCTGCCTACCTTAATGCGCTTGAGGGCAAGGGCGTCCACATCGTGACCGTCAATGATTACTTGGCAAAGCGCGACGCGGAGATGATGGGCCGTGTCCACCGCTGGCTCGGCCTGTCCGTAGGCGTCATCCTGTCTGAGATGCGCCCACCAGAGCGCAAGGCTGCCTACGATTGCGACATTACTTACGGCACCAATAACGAGCTAGGTTTTGACTACCTGCGCGATAACATGGTGCGCTCCCTCAATGAAGTGGTGCAGCGCGGTCACAACTTCTGCATCGTGGATGAGGTTGACTCGATTCTTATCGATGAAGCCCGAACCCCGCTTATCATCTCCGGCCCAGTAGACGGTTCCTCCCAGTTCTACAGTGTCTTCGCCCAGCTGACACCGCGCATGCGCGAAGGCATCCACTACGAGGTAGACCACAAAAAGCGCACCATCGGTGTGCTGGAAGAGGGCGTGGAATACGTAGAGGATCAGCTCGGCATCGATAACCTCTACGCCCCGGAGCACTCCCAGCTGGTGTCCTACCTGAACAACGCCTTGAAGGCCAAGGAGCTTTTCACCCGCGATAAGGACTATATCGTCCGCAATGGTGAAGTCATGATCGTCGACAGCTTCACCGGCCGCGTGCTGGCCGGCCGCCGCTACAACGAAGGCATGCACCAGGCCATCGAGGCCAAGGAGCAGGTAGAGATCAAGAACGAGAACCAGACGCTGGCTACCGTTACCCTGCAAAACTACTTCCGCCTCTATGAGAAGATCTCCGGCATGACCGGTACGGCAGAGACCGAAGCCGCCGAGCTGCATTCCATCTATGGCCTGGACGTAGTGCCGATTCCTACCAATAAGCCAAATCAGCGTGCGGACCACTCTGACCGCATTTACAAGACGCAGGAAGCCAAGTTCGCCGCCGTGGTGGACGATATTGCTGAGCACGTCGAGGCCGGTCAGCCAGTACTGGTAGGTACCACCTCTGTGGAGCGCTCCGAGTACCTGTCCCAGCTGCTATCCAAGCGGGGAATCAAGCACAACGTGCTCAACGCTAAGCACCACGAGGAAGAGGGCCAGATCATCGCCCGTGCCGGCCGTCCTGGCACCGTAACCGTGGCTACCAACATGGCCGGCCGTGGTACGGATATCGTGCTTGGTGGTAACCCCGAGGTCATCCTCGATGAGAAGCTGCGTGAGCGCGGCCTAGATCCATTCGAGGATGAGGAAAAGTACCAGGAGGCCTGGGAGGCAGAGATCGATGCCGAAAAGGAACACTCCAAGAAGTTGGGTGACCAGGTCCGCGAGGCCGGTGGACTCTACGTGCTGGGTACTGAGCGCCACGAGTCGCGCCGCATTGATAACCAGCTGCGTGGTCGTACTGGCCGCCAGGGTGACCCGGGTGAGACTCGCTTCTACCTGTCCATGCGCGATGAGTTGATGGTGCGCTTCGTGGGACAGTCCATGGAGAACATGATGAATCGCCTCAATGTGCCGGACGATGTTCCAATCGAAGCCAAGATGGTCTCCAACTCCATTAAGGGCGCCCAGGCGCAGGTGGAGAACCAGAACTTTGAGATGCGTAAGAACGTTCTCAAGTACGACGAGGTGCTTAACGAGCAGCGCAAGGTGGTCTACGCTACCCGCCACGATATCCTCGATGCCGGCGATATTCAGGACAATATCCGCGGCATGATTGATGACACCGTTTCCGCTTATGTCGCCGGCGCTACCGCCACCGGCTACGTGGAGGATTGGGACCTAGATGCGCTGTGGAACGCATTGGATTCCCTGTACGGTCCCACCATTCCCCACGAGGAACTGGTCGAAGGCTCCGAGTATGGTTCCCCAGGCGAGCTTTCCGCTGAGCAGCTTCGCGACGCTTTGGTAGAAGACGCCAATAACGAATATGACAAGCTCGAGGAATCTGTAACCGCAATTGGCGGCGAGCAGCAGATGCGCAATACCGAGCGCATGGTCATCCTGCCGATTATTGACCAAAAGTGGCGTGAGCACCTCTATGAGATGGACTACCTCAAGGAGGGCATTGGCCTGCGCGCGATGGCGCAGCGCGATCCGCTGGTGGAGTACCAGAAGGAGGGCGGCGAGATGTTCAATGCGATGAACGAAGGCGTCAAGGAAGAGACCGTCCGCCAGCTCTTTATGCTGCGCAAGCAGTTCAAGCAGCAGGAAGAGGAACAGGCCGGTGAGTCTTCGACCGCTGCGAACAACAACGGTGGGGATACCGTAGAGGCCTAAAACCCGGTGTTCTTTCTCAAACTCCGCCCCGCACCCACTCTTAAAAGTGGGAGCGGGGCGGGTTTCTTTTTAGGGAAAAATGAGTAGAATATAAGAATCTTGTCCAATCTGCTTTTTTCCTGTGAGGAACTCCACTGACGATGCGTCGCCGTTCTTTGCGTCTAGGAATTACGACGCTTCTGTCTGCTACCTTGCTTGGTGGCGCCACCCCAGCCGTGGCGTATGAGATGCAGCGCGACTCTGCGTCTTCTCTGCGCATCATCTTGGACTCGGGCGAAAAACTAGAACAGGACAACGCGGCAGCGGCCATTTTGGCTATCGCTACCCAGCGTAAGGAAGCGTTGGTGGCAGATGGAATTTTGTCGCAGGAGAAAGCGGATGCTGCCTTTGACCATTATTTTGGCGCATCCCGGCTCAATACTGCGCGCGCCGATGGCAATATCTATGCCACACCGCTCGATTTCCCGTGGGAGCCCGAAGCGCGTCCACAATCGCGGGAAGGCAAGCAGTTCACCGAAGCTGCCGTGCTGGATTACCTTGACGTGCTGGGTGCCAACTATGCCCAGGCGGTGATTCGCGCCGAGCTGGGTGAATTCACTAAGGATCTGCCGCAGTCCACTGCAGGCAATGCAGAGTCTTCTCCGCGGCCACAGAGGCCCGCCACCGGGGATACAGGCTCCGCCTTCCCGGATGAGTTCTCGGATTACGCGTCAGCGCTGCGCGATATCGTCACTATCACCAAGCAGGTCAATGCTCCCTTGGAAAAGGCCGCAGCAACCCACCGTGGTGTGAATACCGTACTCGCGGATGGCACTGCTGATGACAATTCCGGGCTATCCGTCCTGGAAGGTGGTCTGCTGACTACCGGTATTGCGGCGCTAGCAAGCGCTGCCGGAATTGGATGGTCCGCACTGAACTGGTCCGATATTCTTTCTCAACTCGGCCAGTTCATTTCCTAGGCGGTGAGGTCCGTTCGCATAGCTTAGAGCAAGCGGAACGAGGTTAATCCCGTGTGACTGGCTGATCCTGTAAAAGCATGCTGCTGTTGACCTATATAAACAGAGCCGAAATACTCTCCGTTTGAGCGCGCGTGCAGGCTTGTCAATTGCAATCTGTCCGTGGTGTAGGGGCTGGAGCGTTGGCGCACCCACGAGCCAATATGCAGCCGGATTGCGTCCGAATAGCGCGCGGAATTGAGGTGAGCTAGCGGCCGATAGCCGGCAGCAACCTCGAGTGCGAAGATTACCCAGCCTTGGATGCGGTGTTGGGCGGCGACCTCCGCGGACGTCGGCAAGCGGCCGTAGCGCACGCGATGAGGCGCGAGGAAGAGTTTGAGGTGTGAGTAGCCAGGGATGGGCTCGTACATGATGGGGAAGTAGTGCTCCTGAATAAGGGCAGGAGGCGGACGCGTGATAATTGTCTCATGCCCGGCTCGCGGCCGCCATTTCTGAGGGTTTCCTGAAAGGGGTGGCCGCGAATGCGCGCGCGGTTCGCTATACTCTCGGGGAGTTAAAGAGAAAATCGTAACCAAAGGATTTAAGTACATGCGTGGTCTGATCGTTGACTATGTCGGCGTCCTCGACGGCACCGAAGAAGATAACCGTCGCTGGAAGGCGCTGCTGGCCGCCGCCAAGGCAAATGGCGCGGCAACCGCCATCCTCTCCAATGACCCGGGCGGTCCAGGCGCGGAGCACATTCGCGAGTGGGAGTACCGCGGAAACGTAGATGCAGTTATTCTCTCTGGTGAGGTTGGGGCGGAAAAGCCAGAGGTCGCTGCATTTCAGGCGGCCGCAGATGCCCTAGAGCTTCCGCTCAATGATTGCGTCATGGTTGATGATTCTATTCTCAACGTCCGCGCCGCCGTGGAAACCGGCATGGTGGGCTTTTTGTACACCAGCTTTGATCGCGTTTCCGTAGAAATCCAGGCTGTCTTCGATATTGAAGGTGAGTTTTAGTGGCTAAAGCCCGCGTCTACATTCCCGCAACCTACGCCATGCTGGCGGAATTGGAAGAAACCGGTTCCCTTTCTGCGCGCTCCGGCTGGGGTTTCATGGTGACACCAGCGCTGCAGGATTTCTATACCGAGGGCGATGAAGAAGAGATTGCCTACTCGGCATTCCTCGAGGCATCTATGGCCTCTATGCGCCTTCTGGCCATCGGCGATGAAGAAAAGTTCCCGCATCGCCGCGTGGTCATCTCCGTGGACTTGGATGATTCTGTCATCACCCCGCGACCGGATATGGGCGAGCCGGTGGTAGAACTCCAGCCGGCGCAATTCAGCAAAGACGATCTAGCGGCCATCCACGTGGATATTGCGGAATCCGAAGAAACCACCGCGAAGGCCATCGAGGCTATTGACACCGCAGACCTTGGCGATGAGGACGCGGAGCTGGCCGTGGGAGATGCGCTGGATAAGTTTATGGCCTTTTATCACCCCAGCGAACTGCCTTTCCTCGTAGAATTGCTCTAAAACTGAAGGAGAAAACATGACTCAGCGTTTCAAGAACCTGGCTGCAGCTACCGTTACCGCAGGCGTAGCCCTCATTTCCGCGCCAGCCGCTCTGGCGGCCGATACCACCCCGGCCGCAGATGCCGCTGCCGATGCCGTGCCCACCACCCCGTGGCTAGCGCTGCTAGAGACCTCGTCCCAGGGCACTTGGGGCCAGATCCTGGATGTGGTCTTTGGCATCGTAGATGTCCTGCTAGGCGTGATGGCCGATACTGGCTTCCACCTTTAATTTTCCCAGTCCACGTTGGTGCGCAGGGCCTCGAGCAGGCCGCGCACCGCGTCGCGCCGCCGCGCACTGGCGGTATCCGGGGGGATAAGCGCAGGGTCATCCAGCCCGCATTCTGGGTCCGCAGGCGGGCCCATATGCGTACAACCACGGGGGCAATCCTCGACGGCGGCCGCAAGATCTTCAAAGACACCGAGCACGTCATCAGCATCCACGTGTGCGAGGCCGAAGGAACGAATGCCGGGGGTATCGATAATCCAGCCGGCAGAGTATGCATCATCGGCGGGGAGGGGAAGCGCTACCGATTGGGTAGAGGTATGCCTGCCTTTGCCTACGCCCGATACTTCCCCCGTCTCCCTATCCGCATCCGGAACCAGGCGGTTGACCAGGGTGGATTTGCCCACGCCGGAGTGGCCGATGAGCGCGGTGACGTGGCCATCGATGTGCTGGCGCACGGACTCGAGGCCGTCTTCGACGCCGGCTTTCACCACCGTGACATCAAGATCAGCAAACTCGGCCGCGAACGGCTCAGGATCCGTGAGATCTGTTTTAGTCAGGCACAAGATCGGGTGGATATTGCCCACGAAGGCGGCGATGAGGGCCCGCTCGACAAACCCGGAACGCGGTGGTGGATCGGCCACGGCGGTGACGATGAGCATCTGGTCCGCATTCGCCACCACGATGCGCTCATAGGGGTCGGTGTCATCGGCGGTGCGCCGAAGGACGGAGGTGCGCTCTTCCAGCTTCACTATGCGCGCTAAGGTGTCCTTCTTGCCGGAAGTATCGCCCACGACACCTACGCGGTCGCCCACCTCGATGGCGGTGCGGCCGAGTTCGCGGGCGCGCATGGCGGTGACCCGTGGGCCGTCATCTAGCGCGACGCCCCATCGCCCACGGTCTTTGGTGATGACCATGCCGAACTTGGCATTTTTATGTTTGGGACGGTCCTTGGTGCGCGGCCGCGAACCCTTGCCAGGGCGCACGCGCACGTCGGATTCATCAAAGGAACCGAAACGCCTAGCCATTGCTCTCCTGTTGTTCGGGGTCCAGCATCGTCTCCCACATGCGGTCGAAGCCAGGAAGGGTCTTCGAGGTGGTAGAAATATCCTCGATCTCTATGCCCGGCACCTTCAGACCGAGGATGGCACCCGCGGTGGCCATGCGGTGGTCCGCGTAGCACGGCCATTCTCCACCGTGGAGAGGGACGGGGTCGATGTGCAGGCCGTCGGCAAGTTCGGTGACCTTACCACCGAGGGCGTTGATATTATCCGCCAGCGCCTTCAAGCGGTCGGTCTCGTGGCCGCGCAGGTGAGCTATGCCGGTAAGGGTAGAGGGGGTGTCTGCCAGGGCGCACAACGCAGCGACGGTAGGGGTGAGCTCGCCAATATCACCCATATTGCGCTCAATACCCTGCAGCGCTCCGTCTTTGGAGCCCTTTGCAGTGACAAATCCCGGCTCTTGGGTGACCATAACGCCCATATCCACCAAGATATGGCGAATAGCGTCGCCCGGCTGCGTGGTATTGGCGGGCCAGCGCTTAATGGTCACGCGGCCGCCGGTGACAGCAGCGGCGGCAAGGAAAGGCGTGGCATTGGACAAATCCGGCTCGATGTTCCACTCTCGGTCGGCGATCGGGCCAGAGTGCACGGTCCACGTATTCTCGCCGGAGTCTACGCGCACGCCTGCCTGGCGCAGCATGCCCACGGTCATTTCCACGTGCGGCAAAGAGGGCAAGGGGCCGCCCTCATGGGTTAGGGTGATGCCCTTTTTAAACCGTGCACCGGCTAGCAGCAGTCCGGAGACGAACTGCGATGACCTAGAGGCATCGATGGTGACCTCGCCGCCTTCTGGCACCCCGTGCGAGCGCACGGTGAAGGGCAGGCTATCGCCGTCCACCTCTACGCCAAGGTGGCGCAGCGCATCGAGGGTGGTGGACATGGGGCGGGCGTAGGCCTGCTCGTCGCCGTCGACAAGCACGGCGCCATCAGCCAAGGCTGCAACCGGCGGGATAAAGCGCATCACCGTGCCTGCTAGGCCGCAATCTACCGTTGCGCCCTTGAGCGGGCCTGGGGTGACGTGGATGTCCTCGCCGTCGTGCTCGAAGCGCACGCCCATAGACTCCAACGCCTTTTCCATCAACTGCGAATCCCGCGAGACCAGCGGAGCGCGCAGGGTAGAGGGGCCATCGGCCAACGCGGCCAAGATGAAGGCGCGGTTGGTAATAGACTTCGAGCCCGGCACGTGCTGGGCCCACGTAATGGGGCCTGCCGCTTGCGGGGCGGACCATGGTTGAGACATATCGTCCATAATAGAGGGCATGTGCGGAAGATTCGTTCTTTTTACCGAGTCCCTCCTTGATGAGGTGGGAGAGCTGCCCGGAGTCACCGAGGTACATGCCCCGCAAGGAACCCCAGGGCCCCGCTACAATATTGCGCCTACCCAGCCGGTGGCCATCGTGCGCGTGCGCGAAAGCCTTGCTCAAGTCGATCCTGCGCGGTGGGCGCTATTGCCGCACTGGAAGAAAGATCTTGAGGGCCCGCCGCTGTTTAATGCGCGGGCGGAGACCGTGGCCTCCAAGCCTTCTTTCCGGCACGCTTTTAAGGGGCAGCGCTGCCTCATCCCGATGAATGGTTACTACGAGTGGCGCCAGGAAAAGGGCGGCAAACAGCCCTACTTCGTGCGCGCGGAGGAAGGCCTGTTGTGGGCCGCAGGCCTCTGGGACACCGGCTTAGACCGCCTGTCCGCCACGATCATTACCACTGCAGCCACGGAAGAAATGGAGTGGCTGCACCACCGCCTGCCGCGCTTTTTGGCGGCCGAGGAAATGCGCACCTGGCTAGAGGGCAGCCCCGAGGAGGCCGCCGAGCTGCTCTTGCCGACGCCCCTGCGGGGCTTCCACACCCACCCCGCCGACAAGGCCGTGGGCACTGTATCCAACGACTATCCAGAGCTACTCGGCGAGTAGATCGGCAAAGCTGGCGTCACACAGCTGCGCGAGGTCCTCCGCATTGAGTTCGATATCTAGCCCGCGGCGCCCGCCAGAGATGAAGACGGTATCGAAAAGGATGGCGGTTTCCTCGATAATGGTGGGCAGTGGATTCTTCTGCCCGAGCGGGGAGATGCCGCCGGGAATATATCCGGATGACTTAGAGGCGTCGTGCGGATCGGCCATGGCGGCTTTGGAAACATTGTGTGCGACTGCGGCTTTTTTCAAGCTCAGGTGGTGGGTAGTAGGGATAACGCACACCGCCAATTTGCGCTTTGGTCCCTTGCCCGCGGTTAAATCGATGACCAGGGTTTTGAGCACGCGCTCCGGCTCTACGTCTAGAGCTGCGGCGGCGTGATCACCGAAGTGATCGGTGCCCGCTTCAAAGGTGTATACGTGGTGCTCGATACCGGCGTCTTCTACAACTTTGAGCGCTGGGGTGGCTGCGTGCGGGGACTTTTTAGACATGACTGGGATTCTAACGCTAGGCGTTAGTATGGAAATTGTGGCTAAAGAAACAATCAGCGAAAAGGAGCTGCAGCGCCGCTTTGAAGCGGAAGCGCTGCCCTTGCTAGATCAGCTCTACGGTGGTGCCTTGCGCATGACGCGCAATCCCCAAGACGCTGAAGACCTAGTGCAGGAGACCTACCTCAAGGCCTATAAGTCCTTCCATTCCTTTACTCCGGGTACGAATCTCAAGGCATGGCTTTATCGCATCATGACCAATAACTACATCAACTCCTACCGCAAGGCGAAGCGCCGGCCAACGGAGTCCTCGGCTGATGACTTGAGTGATTTTCAGCTCTATACCACCGCCGGACATGATTCCACCGGTCTGGAATCCGCCGAGGTAGCCGCGCTCAAGGACATGCCGGATTCCACCATTTCAGAGGCCATGAATGACCTGCCCGATGATTACCGCATGGTGGTTTACTACGCGGATGTGGAGGGCTTGGCATATAAAGAAATTGCGGAAATCATGGACACTCCTTTGGGCACAGTGATGTCTCGGTTGCACCGGGGAAGAAAACTACTCCGAAAAGCGTTGAAAGACGTGGCACGAGAACAAGGTATTGGATTAGAACACCCAGACATGGAGGAGAAGTAATGGAACGCGCAACGGAACACAACTGTGGTGCGTGTAGCTCCCCAGAGGTACAGGCCCTCCTGTGCGAGCTTCTCGATGAATCCACCACCTATGCCCGCGCGCTCGCCATCCGCGAGCACATCGCCCAGTGTGATTTTTGTCAAAAGCGCCTCGAGAGCGAGGAGATTATTCGTTCGCTGGTGCGCAACTGTTGTAACGGACAGGCCAAGGCGCCGCAGGCGTTACGCCGCCGCATCTCGGTTGAAATCACCCGCATCGAGACCACCTGGTAGTGCGGACATACGGCACGGGCTGCTAAGCGGCCTGCGCCGATTCGGCAAAGCAAAAGCCCGGCTCCTACGGTCTGTGATGACCGAGGGCCGGGCTTATGTGCTGTGCGTTATGCGCCAGGACGCTTGCCGTGATTAGCGGACTTCTTGCGGCGATCCTTGCGCTTGCGACCACGCTTGCTCATTGCGCACTCCTTCGTTGAGGGTAACTGAACTTTATTCAACTTTAGCGGCTAAGGGCGCCGAAACGAAAATTGGGGGCCGATGATTAAGCGGAAACGCGGGCGCGTCCACGGCCGCGGTTACGGCGGCGCTTGAGGGCGCGGCGCTCCTCTTCAGATAGACCGCCCCAGACGCCGGCGTCCAAGCCGGACTCCAGTGCCCACTTCAGGCAGGAAGAGGCAACGGGACAACGGTTGCAGACCAACTTGGCCTTAGCGATTTGGGTAAGTGCAGGACCAGAATTGCCTACTGGGAAGAACAGCTCGGGGTCTTCGTCGCGGCAAACAGCTTCGTGGCGCCAATCCATGATTGATATCTCCTAACAAAAATTCGACAGCAGAAAGCACAAGCACTTTTCATAAATGAAAAGCAACCAATGCCATGGGTGGGTGGTTGTGTGAACTGGTCTGCGCGCAGTGGGACCCGGTCTCGAGGTCGGGCCAGCGTCGCCGCCGCCAATGGTCCACATTGTGGTTACTTGAAGTTTCCTTCAAGTTAAGAAGAGGTTTACGTCCTCTTTCTTTTTGCTACCCAAGAATCATGACATGTTTACTCAGGCTCCGCTAGGGGTAGAGGCGAAAATGTGGTAAACATCACTGAATGGAAAGTGATGTGGGGGTCATTTAGATAGACGCTGGAGTTGAAAGAAGCCTGTGAGAAACGCGCTGAACTGGCGCATTGACTGAAACTACTTGAGTGTGGTGACTGGAGAAGCGTCAAATCTGTCCGGTTAGCCCTTGCCCCCGCGAAACCTGAGTGGCGCACAAGAAAATGGCGTTGCCCGTGAGTAGACTGTGGGCTTGTGTCCAAACAAAACAAGAAGGTAAACACAAAGCAAAATGCTGCCTCCACGCGGTCGATTAGTGGGGAAAAAAAGACCCAGCACGGTGCGCCGCAACCAGTCCTCGTGGCCGCAGCACTCGCCGTGATTCAGTCCATCGCCGTAATCTGTTTTGGCATCTTCCTGATCGTGCGCGAATTGACCGGTGCGGAAAACGGCTCCATGGTGTCGGATTCGGGCTCTGGAAGCTTTGTGGGGCTAGGCACCGCACTCTTTATCTTTATCGTGTTTGGTTTTGTCATCATTGGCGCTTGGGCCATGGTCAAGGGAAAGCGCTGGGGTAGGGGAGCCATTATTTTGGTGGAGCTAATCTTGGCGGCTAGCTCCTTCCAAATGTTTAGCGGTGGATCGCCGCTACTGGGCGCGGTGACATTGCTGAGCGCCGCAGTGGTCATCTTCTTGCTGATGTTCGTACGCGCCTCCACTGAGTGGGCGGCAGCAAACTTCTAAAGTCATCTTCACGTGTAAAAGGCCGCGCCCGGGAAAACCCGAAATGCGCGGCCTTTTTATGCGATGGTGGGGTACTAATCGGCGCTAAGGCCCACTACCTTATCGCCGCGGGCTTCCACAATGGTCTCGCCCGCTAAAGTGAGATAAACGGCACCGTGGTAGGCGCCGCGGTCAACCGGGATGGTTCGCAGGGTCTTGCCAGTGGACCAGTCCATGACTGCAATTCCTTCTTTGGTAGGCACCAGCATCTGCTCGTTGACAGCGATGGGGGTGCCGATGGCCTCTTCCACGATGCGATCAACCGAGAGGTCGCTCGGCTTAAAGAGGTAAAGCCGGGAGCCATCAAACCAGGTCATATGGTGCGGCAAGTCCGCAGTTGCCGGCGCGAAGGGGGAGTCGCCGGTGTCTATAGCCGGAGAAGGCTCTGCTGGGGAAGAGTCGAGCTTTTTACCTTCATTGTTATATGACTCGATGGAGGGGTGTGGTCCTGGCCGGTATACGGCGGCGGCCTTTTGGCCTACGGCGACAAGGCGGGCGCCATCGGTAGCAATGTCCACATCGGCGGCGATGTCCGGTTGACGGGAATCATCGGGGGTGGTGTCTTGGAAGCGCAACCAGGTGGTATTCGGCTTATCGGGGCAGGACTCGGTCAGGGCTAAGTTCTCGGTACGGGTAAGGGCCGAGCTGAGCGTGCAATCCTCATGCGGTTGCTTGTCCGGTTCTTGTTTTGCCTCCACGTCACCGTATTCAACGGTACGCACCATATCCGAGCGCCACAGATCGATGCGGTCGGTGGAGGCCGTTCCTACCCGGTCATTGGAGGATATGGGTACTACCTCGTCCGAATTTATGGCACTACGGGTGCTGTCATACTCACCAGTCGCGGCATCAATCGCCACGGTATCTCCGCAGCCCAGACCGGTCTTATAAGTAGCTACTATCTTGCCCCATGCAGCAGACAGTGAGCACAGTTCGGCGTCAGTGCGCTCATAGGTCCATGCTTCGGAACCGTCCGGATTGGTAGCCGTGAGCGTGTGATCCGCATGCGTGATGGTCAGGCCGTGCGCCGAAACCGCCCGGTATTGGCCAGGCACCGGTTCATTGGGGAGGCTGAAGGACTCGTGGAGGTTAGTCGGAACTGTGGAAAGTGCGGGTGCATCCTTTTCCCCAGGAACGGCCGCCTGGCTCAAATGTGCCTGATTGATATTGGCAGTGACGGCTGCACCGCCTACCGCGATGGCGCAGACCACGGCAATGATGCCGGTGGCCTTCCAATCAGAGAGCGTGGAACGCAAAATGGGAGCCTTAGTCATCGGCGGCCTCCTCGTCGGCGCCGGGAGCTGCCGCGGCGCGCAGTGGTACGGGTGGGGGATTTCTCGCGGACTGAAACCTGGCCTACAACCTTGGTCTCGGGGCCTACGGTCTCCTCAGCATCCGCGGGGATGTCTAGCGCTTGGGCCAGCTCTGGGGAAGTAGAAAACCATTGTGGCGGCTCCGGCTCTCCCAAATCCAGCTCATCGTTAATGACTTGCCATTTGCCCAGCTCATCGTAGCCCACCAAGGTGATGGCGGTACCGGTATGCCCGGCGCGACCCGTGCGACCAATACGGTGGACAAAGGTCATTGGATCATCTGGTACCTGGTAGTTGATGACGTGAGTGACATCATCGACGTCGATACCGCGGGCAGCAATATCGGTGGCGACCAGGATGTCTACCTGGCCGGAGCGGAAGGCCTGCAGGGATTTCTCGCGGGACTTTTGCCCAAGGTCGCCGTGGACGGCTCCCACGCGGAAGCCGCGCCGGGCGAGATCATCGGCCAAATGGGCGGCCGCTCGCTTGGTACGGGCGAAGATGATGGTGCGCCCGCGGTCGGCAGCCTGCAGGGCGTGCGCGACGATGGCAACCTTATCCATGCGGTGAGCTTGGAAGGTGACCTTGCGGGTGGAGGAATGAGTGAAATCCTGCTCGCCCGATTCGGCGCGGATATGGATGGGCTTATCCATAAAACGGCGGGCCAGCGTTAAAATCGCGCCCGGCATCGTAGCGGAAAAGAGCATGGTCTGGTGCGCATTGCCATCCAGAGCCTGCAGGATGGCCTCCACCGAGGGTAAAAAGCCCAAATCTAGCATCTCGTCGGCTTCATCGAGTACCAAGATGGCCACGCGGTCTAGTTGCAGATTGCCGCGCTCGTGGAGATCGATCAGGCGGCCAGGTGTACCGATGATGACATCGGCGCCCTTATTGAGCTTTGTGATCTGTTCCTCGTAGGGCCGGCCTCCGTAGATGGAAACCAAACGCACCGGTATGTCAGCGGCGGCTACCTGCAGGTCTTTGGTGACCTGCTGGGCAAGCTCACGGGTGGGGACCACCACGAGGGCGCGCGGGGTGCCATCGAGCTCTTCGATATCGGCATCATCAAAGACACGATCCAAAAGCGGCACGCCAAAGCCGTAGGTTTTGCCCATGCCGGTGCGCGCTTGGCCAATCAAATCCTGACCGGACAAAGCGATGGGCAGGGTTAATTCCTGGATTGCAAAAGTACGCGTGATGCCACGGGTGGCGAGTCCATCGCAGATTTCGGCCGCAACGCCGAGTTCCGCGAAGCTCGGTGGCTGGGATTTTATGTCAGACACACCTTGATAGTAGCCGGGATGGTTATAGTGGGGCCATTGACAATAAAACTCTAGTTAGAGGAGGAACCCTCATGGATATCAAGTTTGGCTTCGCAGACACCGCTCGCGAGCTGGTCATTAGCGCTGCAGGTGACCAGGCTGACCTGACGCAGAAGATCAATAGCGCCCTGGCGGATAACTCCACCTTGGAACTGGAAGATGACAAGGGCCGCAAGTACCTCGTGCGCACTGACCGCGTGGTCTACGTTGAGGTGGGCATTGCGAAGAAGCACGCCGTGGGATTCGCCGGCGCCTAAAGACGAGCGCACCGGTCTGCTGATTCAGATTTTTAAAAATAAACGGGTAACCTAAGGCCCCATGGAAGACAGGGAGACTCGCCACGCTCACCGGAGCCAGGGCCATTCGCCGGACCACCCTAATGCGGTGGTCCGGTTTGCGCGTCAATATGGCTGGTGGCGCGTGGTGGCTATCCCTTTGATGATCGCCTTGACCATCTGGTTCATTGTCGATATCGCCACCGCTTCCTCCTCTGAAGAAGGGGCGGAAGAAACTACCACAGCTGCCCCGACGAGTGCCGAGAAAATCGGGCCTGATCCGGCTGATGCGGAAGCGGTCAAACGGGAAATTAGTGAGATGCCGCCCGGTGGGGCGTTTACCAAGCAGGGAAAGGGCACTTTCCATGAGGTGGGCGAGCCCGGCGCCGTAGCCGGTAAGGGTGGCGCGCAGAAGGTGCGCTATTCCATCGAGGTGGAAGATGGCCTCAATACCGCACCGTATGGCGGCGATGATTCTTTTGCAGCCATGGTGGAGGCCACCCTTTCTGATCCGCGCGGCTGGACCGCGCACAAGGACTTCGAGTTCGAGCACGTGGCCTCTGATGCGGATCCAGATACCCGTATCCAGCTGACCTCCTTGGGTACCGCCGCGGAGCGGTGCGGGGAGAAAATTGAAACGGAAACCTCCTGCCATACCACCATTACTGGCGAGTCCACCACGGTTATTAATGAGGCTCGCTGGGTGCGCGGTGCGACGCCGTTTGAAGGCGATATGGGTAACTACCGCCAGTACGTTATTAACCACGAGCTGGGCCACGCCATTGGCTATGCGGCCCACCAGCCGTGTGGTGGGCAGGGCAAGTTAGCTCCGATCATGATGCAGCAGACCTTGGATCTCAATAACAAGGCATTGCACGATCGCAAGCCCAGCGAGGTCTATCCTGATGAGGACGTGACCTGTGCAGCTAACCCGTGGCCTTTCCCCAACCCGGATAATAAGGATCCCCACCAACCCGAATAGGAGTTAAGGATGCCGCTTCCCCCAGAGCATGTTTTAAGCGCCTTTCACGCGGAAACTGGTGCTACCGGTACTCGCCGCGCTCAGGGCGATCAATTAGGCCCGGTGTGGGATAACGGCATCAAGGTGGGGGACGTGGTCTATTCGCAGGCCAGTCCTTTTGCTGCATGGTCCGCCAAGACGCGCGAGCGCCTAAGTGTGCAAGGCGCCCGGGTTTCCCGGCCAATTTTATCTAGCGATGGCCGTCATACGGCCGCTGGCTGGAAGGCCACGCAGTTTATTCCGGGGCAGGTCCGGGGGCGCATTGATGAAACCGCACAGATGGCGCTGCGCCTTGATACGGCTATGGCCGAGGTGGCACTTCCCACCGGGCAGCGTGACGATGTCTTTGCTCGCGCGGAGCGCGCCGCGTGGGGAGAAACGGGGGAGGCCTATCGCCCAGCTCTGCTTGCCGACGTCCCTCTTATCCCCGCCCACACCGCTCTTCTCACCACCACGGTCTATCACGGCGCCAACCCGCCGGGAATCGTGGACATTGTGCCGAGCGAATTTCCGCGCCCAGCCGGTTGGAGCGCCGCCCTAGTCATCGTCGACGGGCTTATTGCTCAGGCGGTTGATGATGAGATCTGCCAACGCTTTAGCCACGTGCCGGGCATGCAGGAGCTGCTCTTGCGTGCAGTGTCGTATCGTCGTCATATCAACGATCTGCATCCTGCTTCGCGTTCAAACGCGCGTTCGCACATTGAACGGGTGGAGCAATATCTGGTGTCGCGGGCATCTGCCATACTGGAGCGGTGAGTTACGACCCCCATTCCACCGCGCGTGCGGGAGTGGTCCTCCCACCGTCCCCGCAAGTGCGCCTCGTTCCCCGTACCCCGTCCGCCACGGCCCGCAGCTGGCCGGTTGACCTGCCCGAATCCGGTTCCTGGAAAGTAACCGGTGCGGCAGGCAGTGGCGTGTCGAGCTTCCTTATCGATACCGTCATTCATGCCCTGGACAGAGCCCAGGAAACTGGCGCGGATCCCTCCGGCATTCTCGTTATTGCGCCCTCGAAGGAATCCGGTGCCCGATTGCGCCGCGAACTTTCTGAACGCCTCGAGAATTACGCCGCACAGACCTCAATGGTGCGGTCTGTGCACTCCTTGGCTTTTGCGTTACTGCGCACGGCGGCCGAGGAGGAGTTACGGCTCATTACCGGTGCGGAACAAGATGCCGTCATTCGGGAGCTACTTATCGGTCAAGCAGAGGACGGCCACGGTTCCTGGCCAGAAGAGATGCGCCCCGCGCTGGAATATGTGGGCTTTGCGCGGCAGTTGCGCGATTTCCTTTTGCGCTCCATTGAACGAGGTCTGGGCCCAGGAGACCTGGAGCGCCTAGGCCACGAATATGGCCGCCCTATGTGGTCCGCCGCGGGCGAATTTCTGCGCGAGTATGAGCGCGTGCAGCTCCTCTCCCGTTCCCATTCATACTCTGCTGCAGAGTTGGTTACCGCGGTTCTCCAACGCCCTGAATTACTGCGCGATCATCCCTTCCACACCATTGTCGTCGATGATGCTCAACTGCTCGACCCCACCGCAGGAAAGCTCATTCTTGGGCTAGCTGCGCAGGCCAACCTCGTAGTTGTGGGTGGAGATACAGCCCAATCTGTCTTTGCCTTTCGTGGTGCTAGCTCGCGCTTTTTGCAGGACTTTCCAGCCGAGCATGACATTGAGCTCACCGAGTCCTACCGCAGGCCCACACCGGCGTGCATCTCTATCGTGGATTCGGACGGTCGGCTGCGCGACGTCGTAGCTAATACCGTGCGCCGCCGCCACTTGGAAGATGCCGTGCCCTGGCGCGACATCGCTGTCATTGTGCGCTCTACTAGTGACATTGGCCAAATGCGCCGCACCCTCCTAGCCGCCGGTGTGCCCGTACATATCAATCCCACCGACGTTGTCTTGGCCGAACAGCGTTTGGTCTCCGCTGTGCTGCTTGCACTGCGCGCCTTGGAGGAGGAACTATCTAACTCTGAGTTGGAAGAACTACTCACCGGACCTGTGGGTGGCGCCGATCCTGTCACCCTGCGCCGACTGATCCGTGGCTTGCGCCGCTGGGATTCCACCACTCGGGGCATCGATAGCCTCCGGGGCCTTCTCTACGGCGAGCTCCCAGACTTCAACGGACAGCTCACTGAACGGGAATATTCGATCCTCGAACGCGTTCGTGCAGTGCTCAGTGCCGGCCGGGAAGCGCTCACTTCCGGCGCTTCGGTGGAGGAGATTCTGTGGGCTGTGTGGAGTGCTACCGACCTGGACAACCGTCTACAGGCCTCGGCCTTGCGCGGTGGTGCAACGGGCTCGCAGGCCGACCGCGACCTAGATGCAATGATGGCGCTTTTTGACGCTGCTGGAGACTACGTAGAACGCCGCCCGGATTCTTCACTGAGCGCGTTTTTGACCCATATCACTGAACAAGAACTTCCCACCGGCGTGCGTGACCGCCGTACCGCCATTCCGCAGGCCGTAGAAATCCTGACCGCGCACGGTGCAGTGGGCCGCGAATGGGATACCGTCATCGTGGCCGGCGCCCAGGAAGGCAGCTGGCCTTCGCTAGGAGAGACTGGCTCCATCTTCGGGCAAGAAGATCTTATCGATCTCCTCGACCACGATATTGATCCCGATACTCCCGTCAGCCACATCGCCTCCCGCTTGGCAGAGGAGCGTCGTCTCTTCCACGTCGCTACCACCCGCCACCGAAAGCGCTTGCTCATTACTGCCGTGGAGAATCCAGAGGGCGATACGGTCTCCGAGCCTTCTCGGTTCATCGACGAATTCGCCGGACGTGGTGTCGATGTTCCCGGTCAAGCTGCGCGTCGCCAAGCAAAGCGGGCGCTGCGCCGCGCCCAACTCCCGCGCGAATTGGGCCTCGATGTGCCCGAACCCGCACCCGTTTCTTTGCGCGATGGTCTGGAGATTGATCCACTCGATGTTGCGGTGTTGTCCGTGCCGGCCTTTGTCGCGCAGCTGCGCCGGGTAGTTAGCAATCCGGAATCTGGTGAGGTTGAACGCAAGCAAGCTGCCCGCCAGCTCGCGCGGTTAGCGGCGGCCGAGATCCCCGGCGCCCACCCGGAGCAGTGGTGGTCGGCGCGTTCCGTTGCGGCTGAACTGCCGTTGCATACTAGCGGCAGTTTATCGCCCTCTCGCGTAGAAGCGTTGCTCAACTGCCCGCTCAAGGCTGTGCTGGGCAATGTGGCTGAGGATCCAAGTACCGAGGAACACCTGCTCCGCGGTACGTTGGCCCACGCCTTCTTTGAAGCCATTGGCCGCGGTATGGATGCGGAAAAGGCCAAGCTTTTGGTGATGGAGGCTTTCGAGCGCATCCAGGACGTGCCGCAGTGGCAATTGCGATTCAAACTCGATGAGTTTTCCGCGCTATTGGACCGCGCCCGCGAATGGGCGCGCCAATCTGAGGTCAATCAAGAACTAGTGGGCGTGGAAATTCCTGTGGGCGTACATGTCGGTGAAGGCGTGCGCATCGGCGGCTATATGGACCGTCTCCTTCGCGATGAAGAAGGAAACTACTTGGTCGTGGACCTCAAGACCGGGAAAACCCAACCGGCCAAGAAAGAAGCCGAAGACCATGTGCAGTTAATGACCTATCAGCTCGCGCTTGCCCATGGTGCATTCGACGGCCATCAGGTCCACGACGGTGAAGGAATGCCGCGCCAGGGAGGGGTGCTGGTTTACCCGGGCGCAACCACTAAGAAGATTGGCGAGATTTGGCAAAGCGATAAATCTCCGGAAGCACTCGAAGAATTCGCCGCACTTCTGCCCCCGCTGGTGGAGGAAATGCGTGGTCCGCGCATTACTGCGCGTACCAATAAAGACTGCGATAAATGCCCAATTCGCTCCATCTGCCCCGTGCAGGAAGAAGGAAGGATGACCACCGATGCCTAAGAGCAACTTTTCCCCACAGCAAATCGCTGCGGCCTTGGGCAAGGATTTCCCGCCTACCGACGAACAAGCTCATGTCATTGAAGGCCCATTTAGCCCCAAACTCGTGGTTGCCGGCGCTGGTGCTGGCAAGACAGAAACCATGGCCTCGCGCGTGGTGTATTTGGTGGCCAATGGTTATGTGCGACCTGAACAGGTTCTTGGCCTGACCTTTACCCGCAAAGCCGCGCAACAACTGGAGCAACGCATTCGCAGGCAGCTGATTCAACTGCGCGATTCCGGTCTCATCCCACCAGGCAGCGATGTGGCAGAAGCATTAGAAAACATTGCGCCGAAGGTATCCACCTATGACTCCTACGCCGGAGAACTCGTTCGTGAATACGGCCTATTAGTTCCGGTTGAGCCCACCGCGCGCATCATTACTGAGGCCGAGCGCTATTCCTTAGCCTACGATGTGGTGCGCAATTACACCGGCCAACTAGAAGACGATCGCACCCTAGCCACAATCACCGAGACCCTGCTGAGCCTCAGCCAGGATATTGATAACGGTCTCAAAGACACGAGCCATATCGCTGAGCATGCGCGCGATTTTCGCGCAGATATCGATAACCTTGACAAATCGAAGAAGAATGGCCCCGAATACTCTCAAAAGCTGCTGGGCTATATCCAGACACAGGAACGCCGTGTGCAGTACGTACCGCTGCTGGAGGCCCTGAAAAAGGAACAATCCGAGCGACAAGTCATCACCTTTGGCGAGCAAATGTCTGTCGCCGCCCGAGTAGCGCGTGATTATCCTGTTGTGGGCAGGCAACAATCCCAGCGCTACAAGGTTGTCATGTTGGATGAGTACCAAGACACCTCCTATGCCCAGCGCGTTCTACTTCGAAGCCTTTTCGGCGGCGAGAAAGATGAATTGTCGGTTACGGCTGTAGGCGATCCAATGCAGGCCATCTACGGCTGGCGCGGCGCGACCTCTGAAAACCTCACCGCCTTCGTGGAGGATTTTCCAGTCGAGTCGGGCACACCTGCTCCGAAGGACCAATTGACTACCTCGTGGCGCAACCCTTCTGGTGCGCTGGATTTGGCTAACTCAGTGGCGGAGAGGGTATTTGAAGGTGTTGAGCGTCCCGTGGATGAACTTTCTGCCGCCCCATATAAAGGCGAGGGTGAAATCCAGCTGGCCTACTTTGAAAGCGAAAATCGCGAGCGCGAATTTATCGCCGAGCATTTGAAAAAGCAGTGGGACAAACGCGAGGGAGACACCTTCAGCGCAGCGGTTTTGGTGCGTAAAAATAGGCAGTCCGCACCTATCGCTGCGGCTTTAGACAAGGCGGGCGTACCTAATGAAATCATCGGTCTCGGTGGTTTGTTGTGGCAGCCAGAAATCCAGGATCTCGTGGCGATTGCCACGATGCTCGTACGCCCAGAAGATCTGTCTGCAGCAGTGCGGGTACTGGCTGGCCCTATGTGCGGTTTGGGGATTAGCGATATTCAAGCCCTCGCTTCGCGTCAACGAAACCTCGCCGGAGCAAGGGAGGAGCGCTTGCGTTGGGAACCAGGAATGGACCCGGAAGATTACCTGCGAGCGCAGTTGGAAGATGTCACCGCAGAAGAACCGGATCAGCGCGTTGGCCTTGCCGACGCCCTGGCTGACTTGGGGGAGAGGGACCGCTATACCCCACAGGGCCTTGCCCGCATGGAAGAGGTATCTGCCAAACTGCGGCACTTGCGCACCTATTCGCTATCCAAGCCGCTGGTGGACATCTTCGCTGATATTGAGGCATTGTTTAACATCCGTACCGAAGTCTTGGCGCGCGGAAGCGCGGGGGGAACGGCCCACTTGGATAAATTTGCCGATATCGTCGCTAGCTTCCACGGTGATTCTTTGTACGCACTCTTGGACTATTTTGCGCTTGCACTCGAAAAGGAAGATGGCCTTGATCTGGGTGAGGTTCCTTCCGCCACGGACCGTGTGCAAATTATGACTGCGCATAAGGCCAAGGGCTTGGAATGGGAGCATGTCTGCGTGGTGCATGCTGATTCTTCTAGCTATAACGCGCAAGCGGAGACCTTCCTTAGCAGGATCGACAAGGTCCCGGGGGAGGACGACTATATTGAGGTCCCAGAGGATGCCGAAAAGCGCTCGCAGTTCCAAAACGCCTGCGAAGAATTTAAGAAAGCAGATAGTGCCCTAAAGGCGGAAGAATCTGCGCGCCTTTTTTATGTTGCATTGACCCGTACCGAATCCACGCTGACCGTTACTGGCTCGGGAACCAATAACGCTTCTGGGAAGAGCAAGAAGGCGCCCTATGAATACCTAGAGCGCCTGAAAGAGCAATTCCCGCAGTACGTGGTGGAATGGTCCGTGCCAGATGAACCGTCCGAGGAGGACTTTGGTGAGAGCGCACAGTTCCCAGCGCTGAAGGCTAACCCTGAGGCAGTTGCCGGTGCCGATGCGGTGCTTGAGGCAATGGAAGAACTTCCAGACCTCAGCCACGGTGAAACCTTTGAGTTGTGGGAGCAGGAAGCTGGCGCTCTTATTGAAGAATACAGGGCTCTGCAACAGCCGGTGGTAGACGTTGAGCTACCCAGCGAGCTGACTGCTTCTGACATGGTTGCGCTGCGGGCAGATCCACTCCAGTTCGCACGCAGGCAACGCCGTCCAGTGCCGTTTAAGCCGAATGCTTATGCCAAGCGCGGTACCGCCTTCCACGCGTGGTTGGAGGACCGCTTTGGCAGCCCTGCACTATTGAGCGAGGAAGAGCTGCCGGGTACTGATGAGGCGGCGGACTATGACTTGGAAAAGCTGAAAAAAGCTTTCTTGAGCTCGGAGTGGGCACAACGTCAACCGGAATACGTAGAAGCGCCCTTTGAAATCACCATCGGTGAGGCCGTGGTGCGCGGGCGCATGGACGCGGTATTCCGCTTGGACGACGGCACGTGGATGGTGGTGGACTGGAAGACAGGCCGCCCACCCCAAGGGGAGGCTATGGACGCCGCCAAGATACAGCTTGCGGTTTATGCAGAGGCATGGCGGCGTATCCATGGCGGAGAGAAGATTCGCGCTGCTTTCTACTATGTGCACGATGGTTATACCTTTGAGCCAGCCCGCCTTCCACGTGGGGAAGAGCTAAAGAAACTCCTTGAATCGTCAGTTGAGCACCAAAAGGGCTAAGGTATGTGAGCGGTTGCGTAAGCACGCAATCTCTTGAGCAATCATTCGAGACCAGAAAAGGCGGGGCTAGTGGGCAAAAATCGTGCGCGAGCTATGAAGTCGCACTTTAAGAGTCGCTTCTTGCCGCAGGTTGAGCTGTCCTCGCAGCCGGACCACGCGCTCATTGACGTCATTACGGTGCCGAGGGATGAAAATTCCAGCCCGTGGCGTCAGTTGGGCAAGCGTGTGCTGTGGGCTTTAGGCATTGTTGTCTTCGTGACAGTCGTGGTCTATTTGGACGGCGGTGGATATAGCGAGGACATGTCGCTTTTGGATTCCGCCTACTATGCTGCGGTGTCGCTAACTACAGTGGGCTACGGCGATATCGTTCCTGTGTCCCCGCAGGCCAGGTTCATTAACTTAACGCTTATTACACCTGCCCGCCTGATCTTCCTTGTTTTATTGGTTGGCGCGACCTTGTCCGTGCTAACGGATAAGGCCCGACGTACTTTCCAAATCCAGAACTGGAGAAAGCAATTGCGTAACCACACCGTCGTTATCGGGTATGGCACCAAGGGCGCCGGAGCGGTGGCCGCGCTGCTGGCCGATGATGTTCCGTCCTCCCAGATCGTGGTCATTGATACCAACCGTGCCTCCCTAGCTCACGCAGAGCACCACGGCCTAGTCACCATTTTTGGCTCCGGCACAAAGCAAGACGTATTGAAGATCGCTGGGGTAGAGCACGCAAGCTCTATTGTTGTAACCCCATCTACGGACGATACAGCGGTGCTGTGCTGCCTTTCCGTGCGAGAGCTTGCACCCAAGGCCAAGATTGTGGCGTCGGTTCGCGAGTCTGAGAACCGTCACCTGCTGCTGCAATCTGGTGCCGATTCCGTGGTCACCTCCGCTGAGACTGCCGGCCGACTACTGGGCCTAGCTACCGTGACCCCGACGGTGGTGGAGATGATGGAAGACCTGCTTTCACCTAATGAGGGCTTCTCCGTGGCAGAGCGCGCCGTGCGCGAGTTTGAGGTTGGTTCTAACCCACGCCACCTGGCAGATATCGTGCTTGCTGTCCTGCGCAATAATGAGCTGCACCGAGTGGATACCGCGGACGCCTCCGCGTTGAAGCCGGGAGACCGATTGCTGTATATCAAGCACGAGATGGAACAGCCCATTGAGGTCATGGACGATGATGACGAGGACTAAATGTTCCTCCCAGTAACTCCTAGTGGCCTCGTACCGGTTACGGCGGTGGGGGAGCCTGTGCTGGTGAAAGAGGTTCCCGGGGGCGTCGGCAAGCAGGTCGTGGTGGACCTAGGCACCTTGCAGGCATGCTTGGTCTCGGAGGATAGCGCCGGGAAGTTAGGCCGTTTAGAAAGTGCAACCTTCTTTGCAGACCAGCCGGTTATCCTGCAAGCCATCGCGCTTATCCGCAACCGACGCGAACAGCGCTTTGATCCGCGGACCGGACGCCAGCTGGACTACCCGGCGCCGGGAATCGTTGGGCGCGATCCGCACGACGAGAAACGGCTGGTCTTCCCGCGCTTGGATCCCGCCGTCATTGGGCTCATTCGCCTCAGCGGTACAGACCGGATTTTGCTGGCGCGTAATCGCCGCCGCAATAGCTTATTCTCTTTGATCGCTGGTTACGTTGAACCCGGCGAGACTGCGGAGGCAGCCTTTGCACGCGAAGCGCTCGAAGAAACCGGGCGTAGGGTGGACCATATTCGTTATTGGGGCTCGCAGGCGTGGCCACCGAGCGGCTCGCTTATGCTGGGCTTTTGTGCACAAACGGCTGATGTCCACCCCACCTGCCATACTGATGGGGAACTGGAAGAGATCCGGTGGGTGGAGCGCTCCGAGCTGTCTGGGCTTTCGCTTCCTCGTCCGGGTTCAATTGCACACACGATGATTATGGAGTGGTATCACGGTGACTAAGCCGGATTTGTCCCTGCTGGATGAAGATCAGCTGCGCGCGGCCACGGCACCGCGCGGGCCCGTGTGCATCTTGGCTGGCGCGGGTACGGGCAAGACCCGCACTATTACCTATCGCATCGCCAACCTGGTAGACCAAGGGTTTGTGAGCCCGCAACGCGTGCTCGCGGTGACCTTCACGGCGCGGGCAGCCGGAGAGATGCGCGATCGTCTGCGCACCATGGGTGTGGCCGGCGTACAAGCGCAGACCTTCCACGCCGCGGCGCGTCGCCAGCTGAAGTATTTCTGGCCCCAGGTAGCGGGGGACCTTCCGTGGCAGTTGCTGGATAATAAATTCCCGCTGGTCGCTCGCGCGGTGCGTTCGGTGGGGTTGGATAATTCCAAGGATATGATCCGTGACGTCCTAGCGGAGATCGAGTGGGCTAAGTCCGCGCTGGTGAGCGCCGAGGATTATGAGTCTGTGATCGCCACTACGGACCGCAGCGCTCCGGCTGATCCCGCCAAGGTGGCAGAGGCCTTTCGCCGCTACGAACAGTCCAAGGCCACACCGGACATGATGCACCTGGATTTCGATGACCTGCTCATGCACATCGCGGGTGCCATTGAAAATGTGCCGGCAATTGCAGAAACCTTCCGGGAGCAGTATCGCACCTTTGTGGTAGACGAGTATCAGGACGTAACCCCGCTGCAGCAGCGGGTGCTCAATGCCTGGTTGGGCGAGCGCGATGACCTCACCGTGGTGGGTGATGCAAATCAGACCATCTATTCCTTCAACGGCGCCTCCCCGGACTACCTGCTCAATTTCTCCCGCACGTACCCGGATGGCACCGTGGTCAAGTTGCAGCGTGACTACCGCTCGACGCCGCAGGTAACGGACTTGGCCAATCGGGTCATTGGCAAGGCCACAGGGCGTGCAGCTGGCACACGCTTGGAGCTGCAGGGCATGCGCGAGCCTGGTCCGGAGCCCACCTTTAAGGCCTATGAGTCTGAAGAGACTGAGGCCCAGGAGGTTGCCGGCCAGGTTCTCACACTGCTGGATCAGGGCGTGCCGGCCTCTGAGATTGCCATCCTCTACCGCATTAACGCTCAATCGGAGCAGTTTGAGCAGGCGCTTGCTGACGCCGGAGTGGTCTACCAAGTCCGTGGCGGCGAGGGCTTCTTCCGCCGCCCGGAGATCCTAGAGGCCATTCGCGTTCTCATCGCCGCGACCCGTCGTGAGGACTTGCCGGAGGACCCGGTGGCAATTGCTCGCGCCGCCTTTGTCGAGTTGGGGCTAAGCGCCACCGAGCCGCAGGGCGCGCAGGCCCGCGAGCGCTGGCAATCCCTCAACGCATTGGTAGGGCTCATCGAGAAGATTGTGGAATCGGCTCCTGGCATAGATCTCAACGGGGTGTTGGGGGAACTGCGCCGGCGCTCCACCGATAAACAGGCCCCAGCTATGGAAGGCGTCACGCTAGCTACTGTGCACGCTGCCAAGGGCTTGGAATGGGATGCGGTGTTTCTCGTGGGGCTGACAGAAAAGCTCATGCCTATCAACCACGCTATCAAGGCGGGCGATGAGCAGATTGAGGAAGAACGTCGTTTGTTCTATGTCGGCATTACCCGCGCCCGCGCGCACCTCGCACTGTCGTGGGCGTTGGCGAAGACCACTGGTTCGCGAGCCTCGCGCGAGCGTACCCGCTTCCTCGATGGAATCGTACCGGCGGCCGAAGACGCCTCTGGCAAGGGGACTCGCTCGCGCCGCCCGAAACGCTGCCGCGTATGTTCAGGTCTGCTGGGAACACCGGCCGAAAAGGTTATCGGCCGCCACGAAGACTGCGAGGGAGGCGGAGATGAAGAGGTCTTTTCTGCCTTGCGCTCGTGGCGTTCCCAGGTTGCGCGCGAGGAAAAGGTGCCGGCCTATGTTATTTTTTCCGATGCCACCCTGCAGTCCATGTCGGAGGAGCTTCCTGCCGATGAGGCAGAAATGCTGTCCATCTCTGGTGTAGGCCCCAGCAAGCTGGAGCGCTATGGCGCCCAAGTACTAGAGGTCATTCGTTCGGTGCGCAGCTAGCCAAGTTGGTTTTCCGCCAAAACATACTGGGCATCGCGGATGCGCAATGATGGTGCGCTGCTGGTGGTGACCGTAGACATCGACTTCCCACTGCTGTCCAGGGCGCGGCTTCGCGGTCGGCGCTCCCGGCGGCAGCGGCCGCCCCATAAGCCGCCGAATGATCACCTGCGTATGTGCCGAGACCGCATCGAGCACCACGGCTTCTGGGGTGCGGCGCACGCGGGGTAATTGGGTGCTGATGATATTCCAGCGCGGGTCCGTATCCACGCGGGACAGGTGCGCACACAGTGGGCATGGGCCTCGGCCCTGCACGCGTACCGGCCCAATGATGCCACGATTGTCCAATAAAGACACCGGAAGCCACGTGGTGTCCGTCCCCGCCAGTGCATTGGCGCAATCCAGCGGGCAGTGCAGCTGGTCTACGGCCAGGACCGGATACATGCCGTCGAGGTCGTGGATATAGGAAAAGATATTGTCGTCCTCTAACGGGATGCGAACTTGGAATCCATCTGCCTCCAGGCGTGCGCGTAAGCCTTGCGCCAGTGCGGATTCTCCCATTAAGACAAGAGTGTCCGATTTCTCTACGGCCTCTTTATAAGGCCAAAGGATGCCATAGTCTAGTGCGTCCTCGATAAGGCTAAGCGCTGCCGCTTCCTCCAGCCCTGCGGCACGTAACCGATGAGACAAATCTTCTGGCCTCACTGGCTCGCGAGCGGTATTGAAGGCCGCCGCGACGGAAAGCGCATTGCCCGTTTCTGCCACACCAACGCGGGTGGCATCCATGCCAAATTGAACCACCGTTTCCTCGCGGCAAAACACTGCGCTGCCCGGCGCCAAAACTACCTGGGTGACACAAGCCCCCACGCCTATACCCCTTTCCCCGATGCATGTGGATTCCATTGCACCACAGGTACAATCACCTGTCATGTCGAGCACGCAGCCCCCCGCACCACAAACCCCAGAGGTCAAAGTCATTCGTTCCGCCAAGCGGAAGAAAACCGTGCAGGCTCGCATGGTCTCCGGGGTACTCGAGGTACGCATCCCCGCCTGGATGTCCGCTCGCGATGAACGCGAGGCAGTGGCGGATATGTTGGCGCGGGTAGAAAAGAAACAGGGCAGTAGCCGCCGCTCGGACGCGCAATTAGAAGAGCGTGCTCGGCGGCTTAACGCGGCTTTCTTAGACAGCCGCGCTACCATCGGCTCTATTCGTTGGGTAAGCAATCAAAATACGCGGTGGGGTAGCTGTACTACCTCCACCGCGAATATTCGGCTGAGCGACCGGCTACAACACGTGCCGGACTATGTGCTGGATTCGGTAATCATTCACGAGCTCACCCACACCTTCATCCCGCGCCACGGGCGGGATTTTTGGCAGTGGGCGGACAGGGCGCCCCACGCTGAGCGGGCGAAGGGCTATCTTGAGGCCTACCAGCGCTGGGGCTGCTAGTTTTCGTCGTCCTCGTTGCCCTTTTCTTTCTGCTCGTCTTGACCATCGGCTTCCCCGGTCTCATCGCCCTGAGTAGCAGAGGAATCCTCACCGTTTTTGAGCATTTCCTCCAGCTTGGCAAACTCTTCCTCAAAGCCCTCATCAGGGCCGTCATCCAATAGGGAGTCGATAAAGGCGGCAGGGTTATCTAGGTGCTCTGCAGTTGGCAGGAAGTCCGGGTGGTCCCACGCCTTATCGCGCTTTTCCGCACCCACGGCAACGGTAGCGCGGCGCCACAACTCAGCGGCCTCAGAAACCTTGGGGGCGTTGAGCTCGATACCAACGACCTTGCTGAAGGCGTTTTCGGCAGAACCACCAGTGCTACGGCGGTGCGCCCATGCCTGGGTTAGCTTCGAGGTGGATGGGATGCGCTCGCCCAGTGCCTCTGTGACGACGTGCTCGGCCCAGCCTTCCACCAATGCTAGTAGGGTTTCTAGGCGAGAGGCTGCCGCAGTGTTCTTGGACGTGATGCGTGGGGAAAGGTCCATGCCTTGCAGCTTGCTCATCGCATCCTGGATTGCCTGGGGATCGCCGGACTCTAGGTTGAGCTCGCGGGTGACTTCCTCCAAGTGGGAGGTGTCAATGACCAGACCGATGGCATATTCCTCCACAGAGGAGACGATGCGCTCTACCAACCACGGCACGTGCTTGAACAGGCGCTGCCGCGCGGCCTCGCGCGCTGCAATATAGACCAGCACCTCTTGGCCAGGAATATTGAGCTCCCGGGCGACCTTCTGAATGGTCTGTGGCAATAGTGCCACGGTATTGGCCGGGGCGATGGGAAGACCGAAATCAGAGCCGGTCAACGCCTGCGCAGCCAAATCACCCAAGGCGTGACCGAGCTGCATGCCAAAGTTCATGCCAGACATCTGACTCATCATCTTGGTCATCGGGCCCATCATCTCGCGGGCTTCTTCCGGCATCGATTCCATCTGGGCATCATTCATATGCTCCGCCACCGGAGTGACCATGCGCTGCCAGGCCGGCATGGTTTCTTCCAACCACTGCTTGGAATCCCACGCCTTGGCCGTGCCGGAGGCGGTGGGCAGGTAGGTGGCGTCATCGAGCCACAGCTCCGCTAGGCGGACGGATTCCTCCACTGCCTTGGTATCGTCCGCGCTCACACCCTTTGACTGGGAGATTTGCTGCAGGGCGATGCGCTTGGCCATGTCGTAGTTAACAGGGCCGGAATTTTCCGGCGAGTTCATAGAAGAGCCCATGCCGGACAGCATCTGACCGAACTGGTTCAGCATGTCACCGAGGCCGCCACCATTAGCGCCGCCGAATGCGCCGAACGGGTTCTGGTCACGACGTCCGTCATTATCGTCGTCATCATTATTGGGGAAAGAAAAACCGAATCCGTTGCTCATGCGTCCTAATCTACCGACACCATCCGGCTAGTTTCCATGATCCCTGCTACGCTGACAGCGAACACGACGGCAAAGGTTGTAGGGTAGTGATTCGTGAATTCTCCTGCTAGCCGTCGCGTCCGCACCATCGCCTGGGGTGCTATCCCCGTCGTCTTAACCGGTGCGTTGGTATCGCTTGACCATATTCCCGGCACCGATGTGTCTTTGACCGTCCCCTATGCTGCCGAAGGCCCAGGCCCCACGGTAGACACATTGGGGGAGGTAGACGGCACCCAGGTCGTTGACGTTCAAGCCCCGAAAACCTATGACACGGATGGTCACCTCAACATGACTACGGTCTCCGTGCGTACCAATATGACCTTGGCCCAGGCGCTGGGACGCTGGATGATGACCGATGACACCATCGTGCCCATCGATACCGTCATCCCACAGAACATGAGCGATAAAGAAGTAGAAGAGTCCAATAAGCAGGCCTTTACTCAGTCCGAGTCCGCAGCGACTCTGGCAGCCATGGACTACCTGCATTTGCCGGTAAAGATCTCCATCGCAGAGGTGCTGGATAAGGGTGCTGCGCAGGGCAAACTGAAAAAAGATGATGTCATTACCGCCGTGGCGGGCAAGGAAGTCTCGGAGCCGGGTGAGGTTCAAGACATCATCAAGGAAAAGAGCCCCGGCGATAAGGTCACGATGACCGTGGAGCGTGGCGGCAAAAAGCACGAAGAAGAAATAGAGCTAGGGGAAAACCCCCACCAGAAGGGGCAGGCGATGCTGGGCATCGCCATGCTCTCGGTCCCTAAAGACGATATAGAGGTCACATACAACCTGCAGGATATCGGTGGTCCATCCGCTGGCATGATGTTTACCCTGGCGGTCATCGATAAGCTCAGCGAAGAAGACCTCACGGGCGGCAAATTTGTGGCCGGTACCGGCACCATTCAAGAAGATGGCAAGGTGGGCCCCATCGGCGGCATCCAACATAAAATCGCCGCCGCCCACGCAGCCGGCGCGGAACTCTTCCTGGCGCCACAAGATAATTGCTCCGAAGCCGCGGCGAGCGACCACGGGGACATGCCCATCGCGGAAGTGTCCAACCTGGATGAAGCGGTATCCACGATGAAAGACTTCGCGGACGGCAAGGAAATTAAAACCTGCCAATAAGCGGCCTACTTAGCTAGGCCCAGTTCCTTGATCTTCTCTTCCGGATCTTCCTGGTCTGAGGAGATCATCTGCTGCATGACCATGCCTTCTTTATTGTCCACCACGGTAATAACCGCCGTGGTGCCCAGCGTGGACCAGCCCACAACGCGGTCGCCGCTATCCTCAATGACCTGCGAGCTGCGCAGCTCAGTAAGCACCTGCGTGGTCTGCTTTGCCTTGGAGTGTGAGCGGAAGAACTGGAACTGGCCTACCTTCGGCCCAGAGCAGTTATACGAGTCATCCCCGCCCGTGGAATCGCAGCGATCGAAGTACGCGAAAAGCTCTTGCGGTGCCACGGGCGCGAAGATGTCATAGGCCTTGGACACAGACTTTTCCATTTTTTCGCTCCCAGGCTCTGTGCTTTCCGACGCCGCCTCCGAGCTCGCCGCCGCACTCGACTCGACGCTGGATTCAGCGGCGGACTTGGAGCTGGATGCGGTGCTGGTTTCCTCAGTGGCATCCGCCGCAGTGGGAGCGGACTCGGCGCTGGCAGTGGTGGTATCTACGGGGACGTCGGCAGGCGCGGCATCATCCGAGGAACAGCCGGCAGCGCTCACGCCTACCCCCAGCAGGAGTGCTGCTGCGGTAGCGCGGGTAGCGGTCAGGCGAGTGAGAGTAAAGCGTCGCACGGTAGGAAACTGCTCCTTAGTCGCAAGCGAGAATTGTCTTTCCAGTCTAATCTAGTTCATCCGGGTCCTGGCTCAGCCCATAGCGCAGGGCCGCGATAATCCCGGGTGCTACCTGGGGGCCGCCGCGCAGCTGGATGTCATCCTCCGCGAATGGCCCGGCTGCTTCCAACTCCTCTTCGGTGGGGCGCAGCTGCAGCAATGTGGTTTCAATCCCTTCCTCACGCAGCGCACCGGAAAACAGGCGCGCCGGGCGAGGGGAGGGGTCCTCGCTGGAGGTATCGCGGAACCTAATCTCTTGGGCCAGGATGACGCCGGCCACCTCCCGCGGCCAAGCCAAGCGGGAGACATAGTCGGCCAACTGCTCAGAACCGGGCTCAATGTTTTCAGGCACATTATCCTGCACGATAAGGGTAAGCGGCGCCGCATCTTCCTCATCGAGGGCGGCAAGCTGGTCTGCTACCAAGTGGGTAGGAACGAGCGCGAAGATAGTGGGGCGGGCGTCCCAGCCCTCTGCATGGACGAATTCCACGGCTTCGGTCATCGCGCGGTTTAAAGCTGGCTGTGATAATTCGGGGGAACTCATAAACATCCTTATTCGTTATCTGTGTATTGCTTCCTTAAGCTGGAAGAAGTCTACAGGTTTTAAATTCGCACTATTTGATTGGAGCTGGCGTTGTCCTTAGGGTCATCCACACCAGCCGCCCCGTTGAAGCGGCCCCCGCGGGTCGCGACAATCATTGCGGCCATCATTGCCCTCCTTTTGTTCATCGGCCCCATGTTTGTGGGCCTGTACACGGATTGGAGGTGGTTTGGTGCGATTGAATACCGGAACGTCTTCACCACCGCGATTATTGCGCGGATAGTGCTCTTTATCATCTTCGGCTTCATCGCCGCTGCCGTGGTGTGGGCCGCGGGCTTCTTTGCCTGGCGCGGGCGTCCGGATTCGCTCGACCTTGGGGACTTGAACTCGCCGGTGTATCAGTACCGCAAGTCCATTGAAAAGTCTATGGGCGTCTTCTTCAAGGTCATCCCCGCCATCGTGGGCATCATTGCCGGTTTCATCGGCCAGGCTAATTGGCGCACGGTCCTGCTATTTTTAAACGGCCAGGAATTCGGCCAACAGGACGCCCAGTTCCACCACGACCTAGGCTTCTATGCCTTCACGTTGCCGGTTTTGAAGATGGTGGTCAGCACCCTATCTATCCTGTTGATTTTGGCGTTCCTCATCGCGCTTTTCGGTCACTATGTGCTGGGTGGCATCCGCATTGGCAATAAGGCCGCAGGAGTTCGCGGCTCCATTTCCCACTCGGCTCGCCTGCAGCTGGCGACTACTGCCGGCCTGTGGATGGTTGTTCAGGTCATCGGCTACTGGTTGGAGCGCTACGAGCTCCTATATGCCCAGCACGATCTCTTTACCGGTGGTTCCTATACCGATATTCATGCCTACCTGCCGGCGAAAATCATCTTGATGATCATTGGCGTCTTTGTGGCGGTGGCGTTGTTTATGGCCATCGTCATTAAGGACCTGCGCATCCCGGGTCTGGCCGTGGTGTTGATGTTGCTGTCCTCGCTGGTTATCGGCCAGGCATGGCCGCTGCTGATGGAACGTTTTTCCGTGCAGCCAAACCGTCAGGCAAAGGAAGAAGAATCCATCGCCCGCAATATTGAGGCCACGCGCTATGCCTATGGGCTTACCGATGACCACGTCACCTATGAAGACAACTGGGGTGGGGACGAGGTCTCTGATGACAAGGTGGCTTCTGATAACGCCACCATCAATAACCTCCGCCTGCTGGATCCGGAGATTCTTTCTCCTACCTTCACCCAGATGCAGCAGCTGAAGAATTTCTACGGCTTCCCAGAGACGCTATCGATGGACCGCTATGAGATCGATGGTAAGAAGCGTGACTTCGTCGTTGCTGCGCGCGAGCTGGATCCAAATGAGTTGCGGGAGAATCAGTCCGACTGGATTAACCGTCATACCGTCTACACCCACGGCAATGGCTTTGTGGCAGCGCAGGCCAATAAGGTCGATGAGGTAGCCCGCGATGCGGGCTCTGCCCGCGGAGGCTTCCCCATCTTTACCGTTTCTGATCTGCAGACCCAGGCCGGTGAGTCGGAGGGCGAAGGCGAAACCCAAGACGCCGAGAAGTCTCTGGGCATCAAGGTAGACCAGCCGCGCATCTACTATGGCCCGGTTATTGCTGGCGCTGCCGATGGCATGGATTACGCCATTACCGGCAAGACTGGCGATAACCCGGTGGAATATGACACCGATAGCTCCACCTATACCTATGACGGCAAGGGTGGCGTCGGCATTGGCAATATCTTCGACCGCACTATGTACGCCGCCAAGTACCGCGAGCTGAACTTCTTGCTTTCTGACCGCGTCGGCAGCGAGTCAAAGCTCCTCTACGACCGCGACCCGCGCGAGCGCGTGGAAAAGGTTGCTCCGTGGCTGACCACCGATTCTGCTACCTACCCGGCCGTAGTGGATGGCCGCCTGAAGTGGATCGTCGATGGCTATACCACTTTGGAGTCCTTGCCTTATTCCCAGCGCGCTTCGCTTTCCGACGCCACCCAGGACACCCTCAATCCTGATGGCACGACCCAACGCCTTGTCAATGACAAAGTGGGCTATATCCGTAACTCGGTAAAGGCCACCGTCGATGCCTATGACGGCAGCGTGGATCTCTACGAGTTCGATAAGAATGACCCAGTGCTCAAGGCTTGGGAGGGAGTCTTCCCGGACGTCGTCAAGCCAGAGGCAGAAATCTCTGACGAGCTACGCCAGCACTTCCGCTATCCGGAAGATATGTTCAAGGTGCAGCGTGACCTGCTGGCGCGCTACCACGTGGATGACCCGAATGTATTCTTCAACAACGATGCCTTCTGGTCCGTGCCGAATGACCCCACTGCGGAGGAATCTCGCCAGCTCAACCAGCCGCCTTACTACGTGATGGCCGCAGATCCAGAGACCGGCAAGCCCAGCTTCCAGCTGACGACCTCTTATCGCGGCTTGAACCGCGAGTTCCTGTCCGCACACATGGCTGTCTCCTCCGATCCGGAAACTTATGGCGATATCACCGTGCGGGTGCTGCCGACCAATACGCAGACTCAGGGCCCGAAGCAGGCGCAGGATGCGATGATGTCTTCTGACCAGGTCGCCCGAGACCGCACCCTGTGGGAAGGCACTAACGACTTGCACAACGGTAACCTGCTGGCCCTGCCAGTAGGTGATGGCGAAATCCTGTACCTTGAGCCGATTTACTCGCAGCGCAAGGACCAGGCCTCTGCCTTCCCGAAGCTGCTGCGCGTACTCGTGTCCTATAAGGGCCGCGTAGGCTACGCCCCCACTATCGGTGATGCCCTTGAACAAGTTGGAATCGATGCCAAGGCTGCTCAGAATATTGAGGAAGTCGACGGCGATTCTGGCGAAAAGACCGACACCAAGGACGACAAGAATAAGAAGGATGCCAAGGAAGATAAGCAGTCGGCCCCAGCCTCCGCTCCTTCCTCTTCCGACCAGGCAGGCGCCATCGATGACATCAACAAGGCTTTGAAGGGCCTAGAGGATGCTCGCGATGGTTCCTTCGAGGAATACGGCCGCGCCCTGGATGAACTCGATAAGGCAGTTGAGTCTTATCAGAAGACGGAAAAGTAGTTCTTTCACTCTTTAAAAGCAGCGATTAAGGCACCTGACCAGCGGATTTGGGTAGGTGCCTTTCCCTATGTATAGTTACATGAGTCGCCAGGACAGAGCGAATACACTTAGTGTTAACGTACTGTTCAAGCGCAGATGATGGAAGTCATCTCGACGCGGGGTGGAGCAGCTCGGTAGCTCGCTGGGCTCATAACCCAGAGGTCGTAGGTTCGAATCCTGCCCCCGCTACCAACTTCCGGGCCCCTACCAGTGGAAACGCTGGTAGGGGTCTCTTTCGTTTTATGCTGAAATCGCCATTTGGTGCACTAGTCTCAAAATCCTGCACCGCGCAATCCCGCAACCGGATCTGCGCTTCACAAAGAGATCACTGCAGCACAACGACGCGGATATGATGATTTTGCCAAGAATTTCGGTCCTGACGTCGATACCTATACTCGGAACGAAGTGAGAGCCATCGAGGTAGAGGCGCACACCTCGGTCGGATTCAGCCAATCTGAAGCGGAAGCACTAACCGATTATGGTATCGAGAAGCTCAAGCAACAAGGCTTGTCTCAACCTACAAATATCCCGTGGAACCCTGGAGTGTTATAAGAGTGTTAACGCAGCCCACCAACGAACAGCTGACGCAATTTCAATCGGACCTCGAAGACATCGTCACGCCAACCATGGAACAGCTTCACACGCGAATCCAGGAAACAGGGCCCCTGTCATCTGATGACGCAATCAGATTCGTTGCAGATATCACTGCGCTGACAATATTCGAGCTGGCCGAGCGACTTGACGGAAACGCTGACAAACCCGGCGCCCTCAGCTACAGGTTCGCTGCAGCAGAAGGGGAAGAAGTGCGCCTGCCTGCCGAAGTGCTCAGCGCCATCACCGGATGGCTTTCCGCTCCACAGGATCGAAACCCCCTCGCCGGGAAGATCAGCCACCCGTACCCCTTCGACTTTTACGGAGCGAAAGACTATGCATAGCGATTCCGCACTGCTGCTCATCGGACGACTGTATGCGAAAGTTTACGACCAATCCATGGACTCGGATGCCGCTGAGCACCTCCACCACCTGCTGAGCAATATTCATGACACCACCGCCATCGATGAGGCCATCTACGCCTACCAAGGCGAAATACTCGGCATCCTGCTGGATTCAGTGAATCAGTCCGACTCGCTCGAGTTGTACACGGCGAGTACGTCGCAGCGCGAGTCTCTTAACTTGGCCATCACCGCCCTCGAAGATACACCTCAGTCTATGGTGGCACTCGACGCAATTGCGCAGTTGGCGCAGGTTGAACCACCAGCTCCCGGCCAAGCCAAAATCGACATCCCCACGGAAAATCTCTCGAGCGACGCCCGAAAACTTTCAGCGCTCGGCCTCCACCAGGGCATCGCCATTTCGGTCCCGCATTTGGGCATTCCGATCTTGGAAGGCGACGAAACCACTGACATCTCCACCTCGTCTACTGTATTGGGCGAGCAACGTTACGCCTCTGCCAAAGCCGTACCCAAGTGGCTGACTCACTTGTCGGAGGCTCCGTCCGCTAGCTTCGTTACGTACCAGAATTCGCACGGCGAGACCCTCCAGGTCAAGTTTAATGCCAAGGGAAACTACTTCCCGCTTCTTCTCACGAACCATAACGGAGACCGCCGCCTCGACAAACTACCGTCCGCGAGACAAGCCGAAAACCACATCGTGGCCTGGCTAGACAATTCACAATCACCGATCATCTAGCTGCCACTCAAAAGCGGTTTGGGTCTGTTTACTTTGGAGATAGAAAACTGGGGCCTGACCCCCCGACGTGTCTAATTTCCGGGGTCAGGCCCATGAATGTCATGCGCAGGCTAAAAACGGTGGCCTGATTAAGATAAACTGATTGGTAAGGAATTTGTTGTGAAAGAAAGAACGATCATTCCGGGAATACTTTTTGGAATTGTCTTGGGCGTCGCAACCCTTTATGGCGGAGTGCTCCTGTCCACATGGCTTCCAATACCTTTCGTCTTCTATGGGCTACCTCTACCTTCATTGGTGGTGTTGGGTGTATTAGCCATATCTGTCTACATGTTGAAAAAGGATCGGCTTAGCGACCGATCATGGCGTGCTTTTGCCTTCACATTCGCCGCGGCTTTCGTCGTATCAGCGTTCTTATGGGTGAGCACCATTTCTGGCTATGGAAACTTCGCATAGCCTATAGATATGGAACCGTTGTAAGGCCAATGACAGTTAGCCCCTCTAGATTGATGAACTGCTCCCCATTCGCCGATGAGGGCCATTTTCGTTTTCTTCGGCGGCCAGCGGCAATGGGCACGGCTTGCACTGGCTCTGGCTCAGGGCGCGCCGGTGCCGCTGCTCGACGAGCCTACGACCTTCCTTGATCCCGCCCACGCGATTAGTGTTTTGGAGCTCGTTCGCAAGCAAGCCCGCGCTGGTAAGACAGTCGTTGTTGTGCTGCACGACCACATGTTGGCTGGTCAGTACTCCGACACCAGGGCGGTTATGAACAACGGCGAGGTCATAGCCCGGGGGACTCCCAAGGAAGCACTGCGGAAGGATATTTTAGCCGCAGCCTACGGTATCGATGTAGAAATCTGGGACGATCCTTTCAGCGACGCCCCCCGTCATCGTTTCCCGCGCTGTGCTCAAGGGCTAGAGCATTCGAAAGATGAACACCAAAGACCGCAGTTTGGAGTTCGTTCGCAGAGGCTGTAGATGATCGTGGCTAGAGCGGATTTCGGTTTCCGCTCCTCACCGCTATCCCTCATGGAACTCATCCTGTGGCTGCATGGTCCGTCATGGAGAGGGAAGCAATCAGGCTCTAGACAGTAAACCCTTATAAAGCTAAGGTAAGCCTATGCAAAAGAGAGACTTCATGAATGTGCGTGCAGTTATCGCACTTGTAGCCACCCTAGCCCTAGGCGCAGGCCTTGTTGCGTGTTCTTCTGATTCTTCTCAGGGACCGGGTGAAGATAGGAAAATCGAGCGAGTTGTGGCGCTCGATTGGCGCTATGAGGAAATTCTCAAGGCCCTCGATGTGGACCCAGTGGGAATCGTGGAAATCGGCAAGTCGGAGGCACCAACTACGTTGAAGGGACAGTTAGGTCAGGCGACCTCCGTGGGCCAAGCCAAGCAGCCGAACCTAGAAGTTATCCAGTCTTTGGAACCAGATCTGATTTTGGCTAGCCCTACCCGTCAAGCTGATATCATGCCGCAACTGGAAGAGATTGCGCAGACGGAATCCTACCCAGATGAAACTTACTCGGACGTGCTGGACTCGATGGATGAGATCGCGGCCAAACTCGGCAAAGAGGAAAAGGCTAAAGATGTCCGTCAGCGCATCGAGGACAAGATTGCTCAGACCAAGGACACGGTAAAGCCGGGTAGTCGTGCTGTCGTGGCTGGCTGGTCCAGCGAGATGCTCTATACCTGGGTCAACCCCTCTTTCTCTCAGTCGCTACTGAGTAAAGTGGGCTATGACTATGCCTTCGAAGGCGAGAAGTCTTCTATCGAATCTAAGACTGATGTAGCGGAACTGACCGGCGATAAGCTCCCTGGAATGAAGGCTGACCGAGTCTTTATGTACAAGGACGTCGAAGCGTTTAAAAAGACGCCCTATGCCAAGGGCAGCGGTGACATCGTAGAGGTAGACCAAGATATCTGGTCGCGCGCCCGCGGGCCATTATCTGCCGAGCATATGCTCGATGACATTATCGCCGCTGAAAAGTAGTGGCACCTCGAACTAAAGCCAGCGTCTGCTTGGTCCTTGCAACCGCTGCCGCTGCCTTTGTGTGGTGGTGGCGGCTCCGCCATGTTCAGGTGCCAGTTGATACCCCGTGGTTAGAAGAAGAGCTGCATAGCGTGGCTTTTGACCGTCTCCTTGCTACCACGGTGGTCGGTATTGCACTAGGTGTAGGTGGGTTATTGCTGCGCACGGCAACCGCGAATCCGCTCGCCGATCCGTCCATCACTGGTGTGAACTCCGGTGCGGCACTCGGTGCAGTCGCAACCGCAATGTTTTTAGGAAGCGAAACCTCGAGCGTTGACCAGCTGCCCGGTGCGCTGCTGGGTGCGGGGATTGCTGTGGGGGTGACGGTGGGCGTCGGCAAGAGCGGTGCGATCCAGCGCATGGTTCTGGTTGGCGTTGCCGTTTCCTCGCTGTGTAGCGCCTTGACCTCCATTTTCCTGGTGGTGGATGAAGCTCAACTGGCGACGGTGATGTCGTGGCTTTCTGGCCGGCTTGCCGGTGTACGCCTAAGCGATATTATGCCCGCGCTGATCGCTGTGCTGGTCGTGGTTCCCTTGACTTTAGTCGGTGCGAAAACGCTGGACTTGCTCGTAGCTGGCGATGCCGTGGCCGGTGCTGTGGGGGCGAAGCCGGAGCGCATTCGGTTGGCCGCCATTGTGGCGGCGGTAGTGCTCGTTGCTCCTTCGGTAGCCGCAACCGGGCCGATTGGATTTTTGGGGCTGATGGCCGCGACCGTAGCGTGGCGGGTGTGCGGCCCGCACCATCGCATGGGGCTATGTGTGGCTGGAATTGTAGGAGCAGCGGTGCTTCTGGTGGCCGACTCGGTTGGGCAGGCAATCTGGGCGCCAGCCGAGACCCCAGTGGGCATCGTGACTTCTTTGGCTGGCATGCCCTTAGTGCTGTGGTCCGTCCATGCGCTAGGGAGGAGGAGACATGCGGCATAAGAGAATTGTAGGGGTTCTAGTAGGACTCATCCTGGCGTTGATATTGAGCGCAGTTATCGGCATGGGCGTCGGTGCGGTGATGAAATCGCCGGGCGAGGTGACCACTGGCTTCTTTACCGGAGATCCGCTCATATGGAAGTACCGCGCACCGCGGATCTTGGTGGGTATTTGCGCGGGCAGTGCCATGGCTGTTTCTGGCTGTATATTGCAATCCGCGCTACGCAATCCCTTGGCCGCACCAGATACGGTGGGTATTACCTCCGGCGGTGGGCTCGCGGCCGTTGCGGTACTTATGGGAGCAGGCGCCCTGCCGGCCCACCTGCTGACCTTTATCGCCTTTATCGGCGCGTTGGCTGGAACTGGGTTGGTTCTCCTTCTCGCCGGACGCGGGGCAAGCGATCCGGTGCGCCTGCCCCTTACCGGGGTGGCGGTATCTTTTGGGCTGGGTGCCATCACCGAATTGCTCCTGGTGCGCGCCGCGCCAGAGGCAGGAGCGGCCATGACATGGCTGAAAGGTTCGCTTTACGCCCGCTCGCTTGGCGACGCCACTATTGTCGCCCCCTTTATCCTTCTCGCCCTAACCGCCGCGATGGTGGTGGCAAAACACCTGGATATGCTCGCACTGGATGATTCCACCATGGCCGGCATTGGAGTGAACGCCAAGATGTGGCGCCTAATAGCAATAGCTTTGGCCGTTATCCTCGGCGCAGCGGGAGTCGCCGCGGCTGGGGTCTTGGGCTTCGCCGGGCTCATCGTCCCACATGCTGCCCGCTTGATGGTTGGTTCGAACCTGCGCCGGCAAATGCCCGTGGCGGCCCTAGGCGGCGCGACCCTCGTGACTGTATGCGATACGTTCGGTCGCTGGGCCTTCGCCCCCACGGAAATCCCCGTTGGCGCGCTCATCGCGCTGATTGGCGCACCCTATTTCATTTTCCTATTGACTGGGCTAACCCGAGTGCGAAATGGAGGCTAGACATGACATTGACATGTAGCGGATTGACCGTGGGTTACGGTGGTCCCGATGTGGTCAAAGATGTAAATCTCCGCTTATCTAGCGGTCAAGTAACGGCTCTGATCGGGCCGAATGGCTGCGGCAAATCGACGCTTCTCAAAACATTGGGGCGCCAACTTACGCCCAGCGCAGGCGCGGTGTACCTCGCGGACCAAAAAATTAGTGAGTATTCCTCGCGTGCCTTTGCCCGTGAAGTTTCTTTTCTGCCACAACACCCTGCGGCTCCGGAAGGGGTACTAGTGCGCGACGTTATCGGCTACGGCCGCTATCCCTATACAGGGGCGCTAGCGACGATGCGGGCCGGAGATCATGCAGCGGTTGAGCGTGCTGCCTCGCGTGCTGGGGTGAGCGACCTTCTCGACGTCCCTGCTGCAGACCTTTCCGGCGGTCAACGCCAGCGTGTTTTCCTCGCCATGACCTTGGCCCAAGAAACACCAATTACCTTGCTTGACGAGCCGACTACTTACCTCGACCCTGCGCACCAACTGTCCATCTTGGAGCTCATCCGAGACCTCAATGGTGCCGGGACCACAGTGGTCATGGTGGTCCACGATATGGTCCATGCTGCGCGTTACGCCGATCGAATCGTAGCCATGCGTGAGGGGCACATTGTGGCCGAAGGGCCTACCGAGGAGGTGATGACCGCTGAACTCGTACGCGAAACCTTCCAAGTTGAGTGTTTAGAGATGACTGATCCAACCACCGGTAGACGCTTTCCTATCCCCATTTCCGTGCACGCTCCTGAACTTTCTGGAACCCTAGAAGGAAGAAGATAAATCTATTAAAAGGAGTAAGTAGCAATGGCAAACGATCTAGGCCACGAGGTCGACTTGGACCGTAACGAATACAAGTACTTAGCTTCTGAGGATTCTGTGTCTTCAGCTGCTAAGTCTGACAAGTCCTCCGGGGCGGCTACGGGTGTCGCTGCTGGTGCAGCTGCTGCGGGCGCCGCAGGTGCTGCCGGCCTGTCCAAGCCGGTCGGTAAGCCATCTGCGGACGGAGATGAGCCCACCGCAAGCAAGTATGAGCCGCAGAACCACGTTGTCGCTGGTGCGGAGGAAGAACATGTTGGCAAGGCCGCAGAGCAGCCGGACCTGCAGGAAGCGCTGGATGAGAACAACGCGGACTATGCACCGAGCCAGCACATCGTAGGTGAGGCAAAGGAAGAGCACATTGGTTCTGCCCCACAGCAGCCGGACCTGCAGGAAGCGCTGGATGAGAACAACGCGGACTATGCACCGAGCCAGCACATCGTAGGTGAGGCGAAGGAAGAACACATTGGTTCTGCCCCACAGCAGCCAAACATTGATCTGGAAGCCTCGGGCGAGACCCCAACCTCTGTCAATGATCTGGATGTAGATCCAGAGATGTCTGGCGATGACCGAGACGAAGCAGATGACGTCACCGGCGAGGCTGGCAATGAGCGTTTGGACCAGCTGAAGGGGAAGGCATCGGAGGCAGGTAGCGCCGTAGGTGATGCCTTCCAGCGTGCTAAGGGCTTTGTGGAAGATAAGGCTCACGAGTACCAAGAAGAGACCACGAAGAAGGGCGGATTCTTCGATCGCGTCAAGGGCGCTGTTCGTGACGCACGCGAATCCATCGAAGATAAACGCAAGAATTAGATCCACGTTTTCTTCGGATTAAAGGGCCGTCTCCTTACAGGGAGGCGGCTTTATTTGATCGAAATATACTCGGCAATCATCCGATCTTTTGTGGATACCGTAGAGGAAAAAGTTCTCTTAACGTGATGGGGGAGAAGAGGTTGCACCCTTAGTAGAGGATCCACAGGTGCTGCTTGTCAACGAACCCACGGCTGTCCTAAGCTGCTGCCGCTCCCAGCATGACCTGATGTTCAATTCCTGGTGAGCACCACAAAAAGGTAGAACGGACAGCTTAAAGGCGAGATGAATGCGGCTATCGTTGCCGCTTAGTCCAGCGCGTGGAGATATAGCCTGCTGATAAGCAGGCGCCTCGGCACGTCCACAAGGGGGCGCAGGAAGGGTAGGAAGGGCTCTGAGGCGGCGTCGATAAGCAATACCGTGCGACCATCGCGCAGACGCTCTAGGGTGAAGGTCTCTTCGCCGCGCTCGAGGTGTCCAGGGAGGGTGCCATAGGTGAATCCGCAGCGGCCATCCTCATGGAAGACATCGACTACGCGGCAGTGAAAATCCCATGGACCCAAGCCGAGGGTGACCTCCGCGCCGAGCTCCACAACCTCATGGGTCGGGCGGACACGGAAAAGGCCGCTGCGTTGTACTGACCAGCGGAAAAGTCGGTGTGCGGCGGCGTCAAAGTCAGCATCGATAACCCGCGACATATGCAGCTGTGGAAAGTCGGAGACATCAGAATAGGACAGCGGTGTGGGCATGTTCTCCATGATAGGGGAGGGGTGATCACCCCCGAAGTCTGGAAGAAATATAACGGCTTGGACACAGTCACAAGAGTTTGCTGTTTCCACAATTTTTTCGTGCCACTATCGAGTTTGCACGATGTTGACAACTGAAAGTAGGTACCTTGATGCTTCGCATTCCGCACCTCAAGAAAGTCCTAGTGGGCTCGGCTTTCGCTGGTGCGTTTTTCCTGGGTTCCCCGGCCGCAGGCGCCCAGGAATTGCCCCAACCGGATTTCGACTCCGCAGGGATTATTAACCAGGTCCGCGATAACCTAGCGGGGGTCGGCATCCAGACCCCGCAGGTGGATAAGAATGTTACCGATGCCGTGGATTCCTCTGTGCGCAACGCGCAGCAAGCCGTGCAGCAGAACCTGCAGCAAGGACAGTACGCGGAGCCGATGACTAATCCGAATCCCATCGGTCTAGCGGAGCAGGCTACCCAGCCGGAGTTTAAACCGAAGGGAACCAATCCGAACTATAAGTGGAAAAACGATGGATTTTCCAAGGTAGCCGCCGGAAAGCCACAGGCTGATTACGTCCTGCACCGTGTGCCGGGTTCCATGTTTGATGCCCCACGCATTCCAGAAGAGTCTGTTGCAGCCATGAATCAGGGTGACTCCCTCTATGGTCCAGGCACCCCGCTCTACGTCAATGACAAGACGATGTGTACTCTGACCGCGGCAGGCAACGATAATGGTGGCCGCAAGGTGGGGCTGACCGCTGGCCACTGCGGCAATGTGGGCGATTCAGTTACCTCCGCTGATTCGGAGCAAATCGGCCCGACGGGCACCGTGGTGTCTAAGAACGAGGACTTGGACTACGCCGTCATTGAGTTCGGCTCCAAGGCTAAGGTGTCCCGTTCCTACAATGGCGTAACTGTCAATGAACTAGGCGGTGGCGTCAAACCGGGCCAGCAGGTGTGCAAGCAGGGCGTTGCCACCGGCAAGACCTGCGGTATTACCTATCAGCAGGCAAAGAAGATTCAGGTAAACCAAGTCTGCGCCATGATGGGTGATTCTGGTGCGCCGTTGCTCGTCAATGGCCGCCTCATTGGTTCCATTTCCGGTGGATTCCTGCCGGTGAATTTCCCGTGCCGTACCCCATTGCAGGGGCCGGTTCATAACCCGACTGCTGCCACCAATATGGATGCGGTCTTGGCGGATATGAACCGCCGCGGTGGCGTAGGTGCCGGTTTCACGCTGCCTGAAGACTAGCTGTACTGAGGCATTCGCCCGCTCCCCAGCTCGGGGAGCGGGCTTTTTGCGTCCCTGCCCGGTGCCGATAATCACAACTAATCGGAGCTTGTGTGAAAAGCTTAGGCGGACTAAGGTTAGCCTTATCTAGTAGCTACTTAGGTGTGGCTAATATCACCGGCATGGTCCGGTCAGAGAGAACTGAGGTAACCGCGCGATGTTGCAGCTGTCCTTATTGTCCCGCACCCGGCGCAAACCGGGGTGCGAAAAATCCGAGTGTATGCGCGCCGATCAGGCACCGGTAGACGCTTTGGTGGAACTTCCTGAGTGCTGCTTGCAGCACGCCATCGACGAGCGGCCGGCGTTGGCGCTGCGCTTGCGGGAATTAGGTTTCCGCCCAGGTGTGCGCGTACAGATCGGCCGCAAGGTAGCCGGCGGCGCGCGCCTAGTTACCGTAGGCACCGCCCACTATGCGGTGGATGCGGCTACTCTTCGCCAGCTCGAAGTCATCCCGGTGGCAGCATAATGGCACGGAAAACCGCTGCGCCGAGCTGCCATTCCACCTCCTCGATGCGCATTGCGAAGGAGGGAACGCCGGTCCTCGCATTGGTCGGGGCTCCAAATTCCGGCAAATCTACCTTGTTCAATGCGCTAACCGGAGCGAAGGTGCAGACCGGAAACTGGCCAGGTACCTCCGTTGAGATAAGCCGTGGCTTGTGGAATGCGCAGCCAGAGGCCTTTGACATCATTGATCTTCCTGGTGCTTATTCATTGGATCCAATGAGCCCAGACGAGGAATTTACCCGCGATATGCTCGTGGAGGCTCCGCCGTGTGAGCGCCCCGATGTGGTTGTGGTGCTCGTGGACGCCACTGCGCCGGCGCGCGGACTGAACCTCGCTTTCCAGATTGCGGAGCACCCATACCGGGTAGTGATTGGGGTGACCAAGGAGGACATCGCCAAGCAGCAGGGCATAAGCATCGATACGTCCGCGCTTTCACACGAGGTGGGCATCCCGGTGGTCAGCGTTAACGGTCGGCGGCGTGAAAACTTGGATGCGCTCGAGCGCGAGGTTGCCCGTGCAATGCACACTGATCCGCGGACCATCCGGCCCAATGCTGACCTAGACCAGCGCTTTGTGGATTTGGACGCGGCGGAAAAAGCTGCCGTTTCACGGACGGATACTGGCGAACCGCTCAGCCACCGCGCGGACCGCCTAGTCTTGCACCCAGTGCTCGGGCCGATTCTGTTTCTGGCGGTGATGTGGGCGGTCTTCTTCATCACCACTACTGTCGCGGGTCCGCTACAGGACGGATTAGAAGCATTCATCACCGGCCCGGTCTCCGCCGCTGCGCGCAGCATCCTCCCGGATAACTGGCTGCTCACAGGCTTGTTGGTGGATGGTCTCATCGGTGGTGTAGGCATGGTGCTCACCTTCGCGCCGCTTCTTGCGCTGATGTTTTTGTGCTTGGCGGTGCTGGAGGATTCCGGCTATATGGCGCGCGCGGCCGTGGTCACTGACCGCGTGATGCGCGCCATCGGCCTGCCGGGTAAGGCTTTTATCCCCATCGTGGTGGGCTATGGCTGCAATGTACCGGCTATCTCAGCCACGCGCGTGCTTGGCGACGTCCGCCACCGCATCCTCACCTGCCTGCTTATTCCCTTTACTTCATGCTCTGCGCGTCTCATCGTATTTATGATGCTGGCACAGGTATTTTTCCCTGCTCATGCCGGTTCCGCGGTATTTGCCATGTACGTGCTGTCCATCGCTTTGGTGGTGTTGGTAGGCCTGGCGCTGCGCCGCACGGTGTGGCGGGCCATGCCGGCCGAAGCCCTCGTTATCGACCTTCCGGCCTATCAGCTGCCCACCTTTAGACTCACCATCTCAGTAATGTGGGTGCGCCTCAAGGGCTTCTTACATACCGCCGGCGGCATCATCGTGGCCACGGTGGTAGTCATCTGGCTGCTCATGTCCATCCCGGTCACCGGCGGGCACTCCTTTAACGAAGAGGCAGTGCCGCCACAGGATTCCGCCTATGGTGCCGTTGCTCAGGCAATGTCTCCCGTCTTTGCCCCGGCAGGCTTTGGTTCTTGGTCGCTGACCGGACCCTTGGTCACCGGATTCGTGGCGAAGGAAACCCTCATTTCCACGTGGGCACAGACGTACGCAGTCGAAGACGTCACTGACGATGCACCGGAAGAGCAAGCAGAATCCCCACTGGCCAGCCATATCCGCGCTGATTTTGATGCGGCCTCTGGCGGGCACGGGCTCGCGGCAGTATGGGCGTACATGGTATTCCTGCTGGCCTACACCCCGTGCGTAGCCACGGTAGCCGCGCAGCGGCGAGAAATAGGCTGGAAGTGGACACTCATCGGCTTCGCCCTACAACTCGGCTCCGCCTGGATCCTGGCGGTGGGAGTTTTCCAAGTCCTCAAGGTCTTCCTATGAGCCCCACGGAGCAGGTCAAGGAGGCCATTAAACAGGGAAAATCCAACCCGGCTGACATTGCAAAAGCTACTGGGTTAGGGCAGGGGACCGTGGAAATCATCCTCGCCCACCTCGAACGCACGGCGGAGCTGGTGCGTGAATCGCTCACTTCGTGCCCCACCGGCGGCTGCGGCAGTTGCGCGCAGGCGGGTGGTTGTTCCGCTGCAGCTACCGAGCACCGCGGTCCGGTGCTGCTCCAGCTGCGGAGAAGACCCTAGCCCTGTAGCGCGGCGAGGGCGTGCTTATGCAGCAGTCCGTTGGAGGCTACGCCGGATCCGCCATGCGGGCCGGGGTTTCCTTCAAGGTCAGTGAAGGTACCGCCGGCCTCGGTCACGATGAGCGAGGGCGCAGCGAGGTCCCACAGGGAAACCTCCGGTTCGGCGGCGATATCTACTGCGCCTTCGGCGACGAGGCAATAGGACCAGAAGTCTCCGTAGCCGCGCAGGCGCCACGTTTTATCCGTTAGCGCGAGGAATTTATCGCGCAATCCGCGCTCAGCCCATCCGGTAAGCGAGCTCATCGCCAGCGAAGAATCGGAGAGCTTTTCTACGTGGGAAACGCTCAAACGCTTCGGCTCGCCGCCGAACACGCGGAAGGCACCCGCGCCCTTGGCCGCGTACCAGCGGCGGCGCAGGGCGGGAGCGGAGACGACGGATACCACCGGTTCGCCGTCTTCCAAGAGGGAAATGAGCGTGGCCCATACGGGCACGCCACGCACGAAGTTCTTGGTGCCGTCGATGGGATCGATGACCCACTGGCGGCCTTTATAACAGGCCTCGCCGCCGTATTCCTCGCCCAGCACCTCATCGCGCGGGCGGGAGCGCTTGAGGGATTCGCGGATTTGCTTCTCACAGGTGAGGTCCGCATCCGATACGGGAGACATATCCGGCTTTTCCTTAACGGAAAGATCCGAGGCCTCGAAACGATGCATGGTTACCACATCGGCATGGCCCGCCAGCTCGAGCGCGAGGCCCAAGTCTTCTTTGAACTTACCCACGGAGCCAATCCTCCATCTGATCCACTACCAATTTATTGCCGGCGAGGCACCATTCGACACCGCCGGCTTCTACCTTGCGGGCGGCACCACCGGCTGCTTCAACGAGAGCTTTGCCGGGGAACCAATCCCAATCCGCTACCGAATGCTGCATCCATGCGCCCCACGTGCCATCGGCTACGGAGGACAGGTCAACAGAACCGGCACCGAGCATACGGACTGTAGCAAAGTTTTCCGCCACGCGCTGCCATGCCCCGCGGATATCCGCATCCATCAGCGAGGTCGGGTGCAAATAGGTAGATAGCGAAATCTGCTTGGCTGGCTGAGCCGCAAGGCGGGAAACTTCTTTGCCGTCCAGAGAAGTGGGGTAGTCGCGGCCACCGAACCACGTATAACCCATGGCGGGGCGGTGGACGGCGCCGAGGGTGATCCCGGTGGCGTCGGCAAGCGCGAGGGCAGAGCACCAATAATCGGAGCCGGAAGAGAAATTGTAGGTGCCATCGACTGGGTCAATGACCCAGGTGCGGCCGGACTGGGATTCGCGGGCGGCGCCCTCCTCACCCAGGATGCCGTCCTCCGGGCGCACGGCCTCGAGCACGCCCGCGACGAAGCGCTCGGCCGCGCGGTCTGCATCCGTGACAACGTCCGAGATGGAAGTCTTTTGCTCCACGTCAACGCCCATCTCGCGCAGGCGCCACGCCAAGCGTCCGGCGTTATAGACGAGGGCCTGCGCAAGGTGCGCATCCCCGTCATCCGCATGCGCGACAATAAAGGTCTTGATGACCGCGTCGATCATCTCCTGCAAGCTCGGCTTTTGATCCATGCCCACCATTGTCACCCTAAACGCGGCCGATGGCTAATTGTGATGGCCGGGTGGGTAGGATTGGGGCCTATGCGTCCCGAAGTAACAGCACGGCTCAAGCAACTAGAATCCACCCTGACCACCATTGAGAAGGTCATGGACCCAGAGGCTTTGGCTGCCCGCATTCGGGAACTAGAGGCCCAGGCCGGGGATCCATCCCTGTGGGACGACCCCGAACATGCCCAAAAAGTCACCTCTGAGCTTTCCGCAGCGCAGGCGAAGGTTCGCAAGCTAGAAGCGCTGCGCGGGCGTCTCGAGGACATGCCCGTCATGTACGAACTTGCGGAAGAGGAAGGGGATTCTTCCCTGGCAGACGAGGAGCTCGATTCCCTGGAGTCCGCCATCGAATCCCTAGAGGTCACCACCATGCTTTCCGGTGAGTATGACCCGCGTGAGGCGGTTATCAATATTCGTTCTGGTGCCGGCGGTGTGGATGCGGCGGACTGGGCTGAAATGCTTATGCGCATGTATACCCGCTGGGCAGAAAAGCACGGCCACAAGGTGGATGTCTATGACATCTCTTACGCGGAAGAAGCGGGCATCAAGTCAGCCACGTTCGTAGTCCATGGTGAGTACATGTACGGCCAGCTTTCCGTGGAACAAGGCGCGCATCGCTTGGTGCGCATCTCGCCTTTTGATAATCAAGGCCGACGCCAGACCTCCTTCGCCGAGGTGGAAGTCCTGCCGGTGGTGGAACAGACCGACCACATCGATATCCCGGACAATGATGTGCGCGTCGATGTTTATCGTTCTTCGGGCCCTGGCGGACAGTCCGTCAACACCACCGACTCCGCGGTGCGCCTGACCCACATTCCCACCGGAATCGTGGTCACCTGCCAGAACGAAAAATCGCAGATTCAAAATAAGGCCTCGGCTATGCGCGTGCTGCAGGCAAAGCTCTTGGAGCGCAAGCGCCAAGAGGAGCAGGCCGAGCTTGACGCGCTGGGCGCTGGTGGTAACGCCTCCTGGGGCAATCAGATGCGCTCCTATGTGTTGCACCCGTACCAGATGGTCAAAGACCTGCGCACCAACTTTGAGGTGGGTGATCCCTCCAAGGTGCTTGATGGCGATATCGATGGCTTTCTTGAATCCGGCATCCGCTGGCGCATGCAGCAAGAGCAGGACTAGTTAGGAAAACAACGAAGGCCGAACTGAGAGGATTGTCTCTGCAGTTCGGCCTTTGTCTTGAGCTCGCGGCGAAATCTTATGCGGGGAAGTGCATCGGTGCACCTGGTCCCAGCGGGAGACCGATGAGGTACCAGATGACAAAGAAGATGAACCAGCCCACCAGCATGCATAGCGAGTAAGGAAGGGCGAGCGACATCAAGGTACCCACACCCGCGTGCTTGTAGTAGCGCTGCAGGAAGGTCAACGCCAGCGCGAAGTAGGGCGACATTGGGGTGATGATATTCGTCGGTGAGTCACCGATACGGAAGAGCATCTGGGAGACCTCGGGTGAGACGCCAACATACATCATCATCGGTACGATGACCGGGGCCATAAGCGCCCATTGGGCAGAGCCGGAGGTAATGAATAGGTTGAGCAGTGCCACCATGGCGACCAGCGCGGCGAACATGAGCAACGGCGGCAGGGACCAGTGCTGGAGTAGCTCGGAGCCCTTAATAGCGGTCCATACGCCGAGGTTGGACCACTCGAACCAAGCGAGGAACTGGGCGACGGCGAAAAAGAGGACCAGCATGGGAACGAGAGTCTCGATGCCCTTGGCCATAAACGTCGGCACATCAGCAAAGGACTTCACGGTGCCAGCCGCCAAGCCATAGGCAATGCCGCATACCAAGAAGGCCAAGGCAATGGGCACCGCGATGGCGCTGATGAGCGGCGACTCCATAAAGCTGTCTTCTTGGCTCGCCAGCGGGGAACCAGGGATAAACAGCAGGGCGAAGAAGGCGGCGAGGAAGATCGCCAGGGTGACGCCGGACGCTATCAAACCACGCTGTTCATTGGGTTTGATGCGCATGGCCTCTTCATCATCCGTGAAGTCGTATTCTTCCTTTTCCCCTTCCGCGTTGGAAGGGCCGCCAGCGGCTTTGGAAAAGGAGACTTCTTCGTAATTGATGTGGTCATGGTCTACCAATTCGCGGGCCTTTTTCACCATGAGGAATTCCGTGACCGCGGTAATGATGAGCGAAAGCACCACGGCGGAAGGGATGACGAAGAAGATATTCGCCAGCGGGCTGACCTCATACTCGGCATCGACGAACTGCGCGGCTGGAGTAGAAATACCAGCCAGCAGGAGGTCGGTGATATTGAGAATCAGCGAGGCATTAAATCCGGCTGACGAGGCGGCAAAGGCCACCATTGCACCCACGATGGGGGAGCGGCCCACCGCGTGGAAGGCCATGGCTCCCAGCGGAATGAGGATGACGTAGATGGCATCGGAGGCCACAGAGCCGGTCACACCGGCCAACGCCACGACGAAGGTAAGCATCTTGGCACTGACCTTGGTGACCATGCCGCGCACCAAAGCGGAAAGCAGACCAGACTGCTCGGCCACGGCCACGCCGAGCATCACGGCAAGGATGACGCCGAGCGGTGGGAAACTGGTGAAGTTTTCCACCGCGTCCGTAACCATTCGCGAGATATTCTCGGTGGTCAGTAGCGATTGCACCTCAATGGTCTCGCCTGTCTTAGGATCCTCGGCGCTCATACCGATGAGGTGTCCCAGCCAGGAGGTCACAGCAACGATTGCCTCGAGGATGACGAAGAGCCAGAACGGATCCGGCAGCTTATTGCCAATCTTTTCTACAGTGCCCAGGAAGCCGCTTGCAGAACGTGGTTTTTCTTTAGTTTCGGTTTCGGCCATAGTATCGGCACTTTCTGTCGATTGGGTCGGAACAAATTAGTGTCTTAGACCACATTACTTAAATATAGTTCACAGCGCGGTGTCAACTTTGGTTGCTACAGTGATTCACGTGATTAGATTCGACAACGTGACTAAGGCCTACTCCGCCGAGTCCCGCCCAGCGCTCGATGGGGTGTCTTTCGAGATTGCGGATGGTGAATTCGCTTTCCTGATCGGTCCATCCGGCTCCGGTAAGTCCACCTTCTTGGAGCTTATGGTGTGCTACAGCAACGTAACTGAAGGCGATATTTACTTTGATGATTTCCACGTCAATGAGCTTTCCGGCAAGCAGATCAACGCATTGCGTCAGTCCATCGGCTACGTCTTCCAGGATTTCCGCCTGCTGCCCAAGCTGACGGTGTATCAAAACGTGGCCTTTGCACTGGAGGTCATTGGCAAGAGTAAGTACCGCATTTCCACTGCGGTCCCGCAGGTATTGGAGCTGGTGGGACTCCACGATCGCCACAACGCCTATCCGCATGAGCTCTCCGGTGGTGAGCAGCAGCGTGTGGCCATCGCCCGCGCGGTGGTTAATCGGCCGAAGCTTCTGCTTGCCGACGAACCCACGGGCAACCTCGATCCCGCCACCGCTGACGAGATCATGGACTTACTGCTGGGCATCAACCGCCGCGGCACCACCGTGGTCATGTCCACCCATAACGCCCGCGCCGTCAATAAGGCGCGCAAGCGCGTGCTGGAGCTGCGCAATGGAGTACTCGTGCGCGATGAGCACGAGGCAACCTATGAGGGGGAAGCATGAAGCTAGGATTTATTTTCCGCGAAGCCACCAAGGGGCTTGGCCGCAACCTGACTATGACCATTGCCATGATTATCACCACCGCGATTGCGGTCGGGCTCGTTGTCGCCGGCATTATGGTGACCAACCTGACCAAGGACACCAAGGATATCTACCTCGACCGCGTCGAGGTCATGGTTCAGCTCAATGAGGATATTTCTGCCGGGGATCCAGACTGCACGAGTCCGGCCTGTGCGGATATCAAGGAACAGTTGGAGGCGGATGATTCCGTCGAGTCCGTGGAATACCGCAACCGCGCAGATTCTTATGAGCGGTTCAAAGAACTTTTCCAAGACACCGACCCTGTGATGGTGGAGCAAACTTCCCCTGATGCGCTGCCGGCTGCATTCCACGTGCGGCTTGTAGACCCAGAAGACGCCTCCGCAATCGATGCGATTCGGGATAACCCAGCGGTAGAGGACGTCGTCGACCAGCAGCAAGAGGTGCGCAATGCCGCCAGCAACCTCGACTCCATCCGCAATGCCACCTTCATCCTGGCCATCGTGATGTCTGTGGCGGCCATCTTCTTGGTGGCTAATATGGTGCAAATTGCTGCGTTCCACCGCACTCGCGAAACAGAGATCATGCGCATGGTGGGCGCAAGCCGGTGGATGACGCAGGCGCCATTCGTCATGGAAGCAGTCTTGGCTTCCCTCATCGGTGTACTCCTCGGCGGGGCCGGCATCTTCTTGGGCAAGTCCCAAGTGGTAGACCCGTCCCTGCAGGGACTTTATGAATCCCAGCTGCTGGCTCCTATGAAATCCGGCGACCTCTGGATTGCCCTCCCGCTCGTCGGCCTGCTAGCGCTGGTGGTTACCGCCGTCACGGCCCATATCACCCTGCGGTCATATGTACGCAAATAGTCTGTTTGCCGGGCCAGTCAAAAGGGCACTACACTGGCATAACTATGGCTAAGAAGGGCAAGAAAAACAAGAAGGCGGCATCCGGCGAGGCTACGCTTGCGACCAACCGCCGGGCCCGGCACGACTACAAGATCCTCGAGGAATACGAGTGTGGCATCGTCCTGCTCGGCACCGAGATTAAATCACTGCGCGAGGGAAAAATCTCGCTCAACGATGCCTTCGCCACCATTGACGATGGCGAAGTGTACTTGCGGAACCTCCACATTCCGGAGTACTCCATGGGCTCGTGGACGAACCACAGCCCGAGGCGCACCCGCAAGCTTTTATTGCACCGCCGCGAGATCGACAAACTTTATGGCCAGGTGCGCAATGGCAATAAGACCCTGGTTCCGCTCAAGGTTTATCTCAAAAATGGTTACGCCAAGCTTTCGCTTGCGCTGGCCCAAGGCAAGCAGGACTATGACAAGCGAGAGGATATTAAGCGCCGCGACCAGGATCGCGAAATCTCCCGCGAGCTCGGTCGCCGCGTGAAGGGCATCAATGTTTAAGACAGCGAAAGTCCACGACGTCATCAAGGGTGAGGACACCATCGAAGGCGTCGGGGTGCTGGTGGATCGGATGTGGCCCCGGGGCGTCGCCAAGAGCGATGTGGACTACGAGAAATGGTTCAAGGAAGTCGCGCCGAGTCCGGAGCTGCGCAAATGGTGGAACCACGACGAGGATCGTTTCGACGAGTTTGCCCGCCGCTACAAGGCTGAGCTGGATGACAATGACTCCGAAGAGCTCACCCAGCTGCTTGCGCTTGCCGACGCCACCCTTCTCTTTGCCGCCGCCAACCGCAAGGTCAACCACGCAGTGGTCCTCAAAGAGTGGCTGAAGGAGCACTTGAGGAAATAAAAGTGGGTGGGGTAGTGTTATACGAACCGTAGGGAAGATGCACTATCCCGTCCCTACCGCATGGGGTTGATTTGGTTTCGACTTCGTGCACTGAGCCAGGGGAAGCGTGCCGGTGCAGGCTAACGACCACCGTATAAGCGTCGTAGCAACCAATAAACGCAGAGAAGAACTCTCAGCGTGACTACGCCCTCGCTGCCTAATTACAGCGACGCGTGTCTGTCAGCCTAGGTTTCGTTCCTGACCTAGAACCTGGCATCGACTAAGGAACTAGCCGACTGGCCGGGTCATCAGGACCAGTCGGGACTCTTACTGGTGACTGGGCCCATCATCCGGACGTGTTCGCCCGATCCGGAGGGCCGAGGAGAGATCCTGTGCGAACTGCGCACGGAGAAGCCCTGGCAAGGTGACGAAGGACCCGGGTTCAATTCCCGGCAGCTCCACCGATAGGCCCCCGAGAAATCGGGGGCCTTTTTCCATCCAAGGAGCCCGGTGGTCATCTTGCTGTTAATTGTCCGCCCTCCCCAATCCATTTTTGGGATCGCCCACCTAAAGGGGAGCGGTCCACCAGAGAGGCCTTTCAAATATGGGAGAAAGCATCTCGATTGCAGGCTTCCTTGAGGCATTAGTAGCTATGGGGCCACTTAGCCAGGTAAGACTCTGTCATAGTGCCCGTTATGCTGGGGATTTGTGTTGTTTGGTTGTGGTGGGCTAGATTAATCCAAGTCGCCGGGAGGTTGCCGGGAGGTTACTTGATGGTGACATTTTGTACGGACTTGGTTCGATGATTTGACTTTGTTCTTTGAGTTGAGTAAGTTTGTACGGGCTGCCGATGAGAGGTTAACGGGAAGTTAATTTCTGTTGGTTGGTGGTGATGTTTGAGAACTCAATAGTGTGCCAATGTACTTTTTATTTTTTGTGTGCATGGTTGTGTGTTGATTGGTTTGTCTGCCAGCAGGCTTAGTGGTTTGTTGGTTGGTGTGTGCCGGTTGGGTATGTGGAACACGTACCTTTTTGAATGCTGTTTGGTGTTTCGGCTGCATTGAGATGGATTGGTTGGCATGTGATTGTGTTTACCTTTTTTGGTTTCCTCTTTTTGACCCCGTCGGGTTGAGGGGACTGTTTATTTTTTCTTTGTAGTAATTTTTTGGACGCCAGCATGAGCTGCATTTTGTGTGGTTTGTGGTGGTTTGTTCTTTTGTTGGGTTTCGGGCTTTTCACGGCCTGTTTCGGATTTGTTCTGAAATTTTTTTGTGGAGAGTTTGATCCTGGCTCAGGACGAACGCTGGCGGCGTGCTTAACACATGCAAGTCGA
>NZ_JASPJA010000030.1:0-2112 GCF_030232125.1 Corynebacterium sp. MSK071
GCGTTGGGGGATTTTCCACCGACGGTGACGTCTGCGTATTTGGAGCGGGTGATGGTGATGTCGCTGGTGGCGTAGTCGATGTGGGTGGGTCGGATAAGTATCCAGGGTTTGTAGCCGTCTGGGTTGGTGCGGTCGCCGAGTCCGACGGTGGAGACGTTGTCTTCGGGGTCCCATTTGCGGGTGATGTTTTTGACGCCTTCGTGGACGTGTCCGGCGACTGAGGAGTCGTTGGTCAGTGGGATGATGTCGATGATGAAGGTGGGTTTCCACAGTCGGGTGTGGGTGGGGAATGGTTGTTTGTCCCATGGCATCCAGAGGGTGATGGTTAGGCGGAGTCCGGCCGCGTCGAGTGTTTCTTTTGTTAGGTCTGCTAGTGAGTCGAAGCGGGCGGCAAGCACGGTCCAGGCGGTGGTGGTGGATTTGTGCAGTGGGTTGACCATAATCGGCCAGTCGGCGTAGTCGCGCCAGGCGATGGGGGACCAGGGGTCGGCGTCGGGGAGGAGGTCGAATTGGTAGAGGCGGCGTAGGTTCATCAGGATGAATGTTTTAATGACTCGGAGGGAGTCGCCGGCGCGGACGTCCATGTACTTGGGTTGGATGGCCTTGATGGCTAGTGGGTTGGATTCCATGACGAGGTAGTTGGCCATGTCGTGGATGGAGGTGCCGGTGATTTCGACGGTGGGGTTGTATTGTTGGGCGTGGTCGATAATGGTGTCGACGAAGCAGGTGTATCGGGTGTGGCCGTATTCGACGACGAGAAATTGTTGGATGTCGGTGAGCTTGCGCAGGGTGGAGTTGGGGTCTCCGTCGAAGGCTAGTGGTGGGATGAGGAGGCCGACGATGGGGTGTTCGGCTGGTACTTCGAGGGTGACGGTGCCGGCGTCGTTGACTTTGTCGTTTGCTTTGAGTTGGGTGTAGCCGGTGATGATGGTTTGTGGGGTGAGGTATTTGTCAGTCAAATAGACGAATGGCGTGTGGTCGTCCCGATGCCGTTGCCCAAGTGCGACCATTTGCGCTATTTGATGTTCCTGCATTGCTTACTATTCCTCCTGTTTGTGACCATGGTTGTATGTATTCGTTGCGCCAGTGGATGTGGCATTTGTGGCAGTCGATGGCGGTGGCGTCGCCGGGCATGATGGGGCGTGTCCAGGCGACTCCTCGTAGTGTGGCCCAGGCGTTGTGGTTGGGGTAGCCGTGTGTGTCGGTGATAAGGCCTCCGGTGTCGGGGTTGGTGTGGTAGATGAGTCCGGTGGCGCCGAGTGCTGGTGGGAGGATGATGAGTCCGTTTTTGTCTTCGGTGATGCGGGCTGTGAGGCCTTTCCAGTGGATGGTGGGCCAGAGGGGGAGTTGTCCGGTGTTTTCGATGGTGGTGATGCCGGTGGAGGTGTGTTCTGGGCCGAAGTATCGGCCGTCTTGAGCGGTGAGGTGTATTTCGAGGGTGGTGGTGTCTGTGGGGGCGGTTTCTTCGGGAAGTCCGATGGGGGACTCGAGGTGGACGAAGAGTTGGAGTTCGGGTTGTCGGGGTTGATGGAACGTGAGGAGGGCGGGTTTGTAGAAGTCGAGGCCGTCGAGGAAGCGGCGGATAGTGGTTTCAGTGGTCAGTTCGGTGGTGTGGGTGATGCTGACTGTCAGTGTTGGGGTGATGGGCTCTGGGGTGGCCGTATCGTAGGTGTGGGTGGGGAAGTGTTGGGTGGTTAGTACTGGGTGGTCGGATAGTTTTCCGGTGGTGCCGGAGATTTTATGTAGGGTGACGCCTTCGTCTCCTTCCCTGTGGCCGGCGAGGTGCCAGGTGTGGCCTTTATAGTCGGTTAGTTGGATGTCCACTGTGCTTTCCTCCTGCTAGACGACCATTGGGGTGGTGAAGGTGTTGATTTTGACTCCGCGTTCGAGTGCTTCGATGCGGCGTTGATAATCGTCGAGGGCTTGGTTGACGCCGCGGCGTACATCGTCGGAGGAGACTTCCATATTGTCGCCGTTCATGTTGAGGTGAACTTCGACAGGTGGGAGTGTAGTTTTCCCGGGGTCGTCGGAGGTGCCGGCGACAGCGACTTTGACACGGCCTTGATTGTCAAGAATGTCTGGGGCGTTGGCCCCGTCGATTCCCCAGGGGGA
>NZ_JASPJA010000031.1:0-1940 GCF_030232125.1 Corynebacterium sp. MSK071
GCTGCTCCGGTTATCGCGCAGTTTAAGGCGGCGAAGAAGCTTCCGTTTATTGTTGTCGCACTTCAGATGTTTAATCATCATGAGGTGCGTCAGGCGCTGCTGCACGTCTTTAACGAGGTGCTTATTAATTCGCTGACGGCGTTTAATACCAAGGCTGTGGTGAAGGCTGTTCGTGCTGCGGTGGACTTCCTTGCCCTGTCTACCCCGATTCGTGTTGCGGTACGTGGCAATAACCTGTTGAAGCTTGTCAATGGGCTGAACATTGGTCGTATCCTGTTCAATGTGTTCTTGCTGTCGCGTATCCCGCAGCTGGGTCACTTGCCGGTTCGTGGCTTGGGTCTGCGTGGCGGGGAGACCTTGGCGGCCGGTTTGTACGCTAACTGGCGTGTTCTCAAGACTGTGCTGACGCCGCTGGCGTTGAAGCCGGGCGTGCTTATCGGCGATGCGGTAGCGTTGATGGTAGTCGCGTACCTGGTTGTGGGTGCGTTGACTATTTAATCAGATTCAGTCGAGTAGGGGCTGAGGGTGTATTCCCTCGGCCCCTATTCTTGTGTGCTGGTCGGCTGCCGGGGCTCGGGGTAGTCGCTGTGTTTTATACTAGGGGTTGTATTGTGACGCTATTTTGGGGGTTTTATGCGTAATCGGGGGAATCTTGTCCATGGTGTGCCGAATATTTCTGCCGGTGGTGGTGCTTGGATTGGCCAGCCGGTGTCGAGTCCTTTTGCGGTGCCATTGTCGGCGAGTGAGCCGCTGCGCCGTTTGCCGGGGGCGGGTATGGTTCCTGCTGGTTATGTATCTGCTGATGGTGTGACGGTGGATACGTCGGTAGATTCTGAGGAGTCGAAGTCGTGGTCTGGTTTGTCGATGAGTACTGTCTCCTCGCCGAATGGGGTGAGCCTGTCGGTGTCGTTTATGGAGTTGGGTAACTCGGCGGTGATGCGGTTGACTCATCCCGATGGTGGCGTCAAAGAGTTGTTTGATTCTTCGCGTGTAAGGGTTGAGGAGCGCCTTGATAGGGCGTTGCCTTATCGTTCGTTGAATTTTGATTTGTTGGCTTCTGGTGGGCAGCGTGTGCGTTTGTTTGTTCCGCGCGCGGTGGTCACGTCGATTGATTCTCAGCCGTTTAACCGGGCCGAGTTGGCAGGCAGTGTGGTGACGTTGTCGTGCACACCGGATTCTAATGGTGTGTGTTTGTACCGTCTGGTGGATAGGAATCCTCAGGAGCCTACCGGGCGCGACGATATAGGCCCGGATTTTGCATTTGCTGGCAAGGTTCGCGAGTGGGTGGACTATATTACTGGCGATGGCAGGTTGACGAATCTTGGCGCTATCCGGGTGAATGTGTCTACTGCTCTGGATATTATTTCTCGTCTTTCTGAGCGGTCATTGTTGGATGCGGTGGACCAGCTGATTAATCGTGTGGAGCACACGGTTGCGGATATGACTGATTCGGAGTTGCTGCGCATCATTGCTGATTGGGCTCCGCGGGACCTTATTAGTGGCGCTAACTTGGATAACTTTCGCGCTGCTTTTGACCATGCAATGTCGTGGCTGCGGCGTCGTAGTAAGTCGGTGGCGCATGCGCTGAAAAAGATTGCCACACTGTGGTCGAGTGTTGGCGTTGGTGGCTTTATTGCTGGCTTGGCCAATGGTGATGTGCAGCAGGCTATTGGTGATTTCCTGTCGACGGCGGGGGCGAATTGGCAGGATTGGTTGGATGCCATTATGCGTGGTGATGTTGATCATCTTATTGATAATGCGATTGCGTCTGTGAATTTCCCTGCTTTGGGTGATGCTTTGGCCGATCTGGTGTCCTCTGCTGGTTTTTCGCAGTGGGCTGGGCCTATTCGTGCGTGGGCTGGTCGTTTGGGCCAGATGTCTGGCGATGTTGGAAAGATGGTTGGTAACGCGCTGCGTGGCTTTTTGAACAGGCAGAACAT
>NZ_JASPJA010000032.1:0-1481 GCF_030232125.1 Corynebacterium sp. MSK071
GGCCAATTGCTGCTGCGCGTGGTAACTGCGGGTGTCATGCTTGCCGGCGTCGGGTTTATGGCTACTGGTGTTTTCGCGGGAATTGGACCGTGGATTATCCGGCTGGTGCTTCAGGGCGTTCAGGTAGTGCGCTCTGTTGTTGCTGTAGGTTTTATTCCGTTTTTCGCTGCACCGACCCGGTTTTTATATCCACTGCGTGCTGTAGGCACCACTGTGATTGGCATAGTTTCTGCAGTAATACTGCTGGTGGCGTTGTTGACGCTTCCTGTGGTGTTTCTGCCTTACAGGGGACTGCTGTATCGCATAGTGATTCCACTGTCGGTGAATGTTTTCTTGCTGAAGTGGAATCTTTACAGCATCAGCGTACAAGCTGTTGCCTGGTTCCTTTTGGCCGCTTACGGTGGGGTGTCAGCAGCGGCGTGGGCTGCGTGGGCTGCGGCTGGTGGACCAGCTAATCCGGCAACGAATACCATTTGGCTCGTCGCTGGCGGTGCAGGAAATTTGGGCATCGCCCAGTTGGTAATCATGCTTGTGGGCTATATAGTGGCTAAGCCTCAACGTGTGCTTCGCCGCCTACTGACTCCTTTTGTCCTTCCGTGGACTTTCTTGGATGCTTTCGGCATCGACACTGTCACTACGTTGGGAGTCGCGCTAGCGCATGTCGTCGCTCGTACGCGGGGCATCGTTGGGCGTATTCTCCGCCCTATCCTCCCGCTTATGGTAGGTATTCTCGCCTCGAGTGTTATTGCTGCGGCTCGTTGGATGGGGTGGAAGGTTCCTATCATTGCTGCTCGCTTGCTTACCCCTGCCGCCGTTGTGTTGGGTATTCATCACCGTTTTCTTATCGCTGCACTTGTTGTTCTCACGTGGGTTGGGCAACGTCTTAAGAAGTGGCCAAAGTTCGCCCTCAGTAGTATTGCTACCGTTGTTTCTGCCATTGTGGTCGCACTTGCTACTGCCCGCGGGGCACGCCACTTACTCTTGGACGCTGGAGTTATCGCTGGTGCCTTCCCGTGGATGAAGGTCCAAAAGTTGGAGCGGCTTGGTCTAGGGTTGATGATTTCTGCCTTCGTGACCATGTTTGTGGGTGTACCAATGCTGCTGGCCGCGCGAAAGTTGGCTCAGCCGTGGAGGATTCTGGCTAAAGTATCTTTGTTGACAATTGCGGTCACGTTTGCAGCGGCGGCGTTGACGATTGTTCCTGGTGTGGCGGGCGCGATTATTTTGTTCTTGTCTGCAGCTACGTTTGTGGGCATGCTTGCCACTCACCCGAGGGTTCTTTTATCCCCCTTAGCTGGACTACTTACGGTGGTGACGGGGCTGATTCTTGCCGCTTCGGTTGCATTCGTTGTTGCCGGTACACCGATGCGTGTTGGCAGGCGCCTCTTCCGCCGTGCCCGTTTGGCCGCGGTCGTCGCGGCTACTCCCATCATCGTGTGGGCTGTGTTGATTTTGTCTGCTGCCCTGTTGATTGTCACGGT
>NZ_JASPJA010000033.1:0-1437 GCF_030232125.1 Corynebacterium sp. MSK071
TGAACTAGCCCCCAAAAGTTGGACTGGTTTAATTCTAGGTGGTTAGGGGTTCAAGGGCCTGATTCCGATAGTGCATCGGGGTCAGGCCCTTGAGTCGTTGTTGGATGCGTTCGGTGTTGTACCACTGGATGTAGTCTTCGACAGCTTGGGTGAATTCCTCGACGGTTCCAAAAACTTCTCCGTGGTACATCTCGGTTTTTAAGTGTCCGAAAAAGTTCTCCATTACTGCGTTGTCGTAACAATTAGCTTTACGCGACATTGACTGAACACCGCCGTTGTCGTGGATTAAATTACGCCAGGTTGTATGCTGGTACTGGATGCCTTGGTCGGTGTGCATCATCCATCCAGGCTTCGGCGCACAGGCTGCAATCGCCTTTGTTAGTGATTCGGCGGTAAACGCTATCGACGGTGATGTAGCCACGGTGTGAGCGACAATACAGCGGTCGAAGAGATCCATTACCGGCGACAAATACACTTTGCGGCCTGCAACCCTAAATTCGGTAACGTCGCTGACAAAGACAGTGTTGGGCTTGTCTGGAGTGAATTTACGGGCAAGCTTATTGTCAGCAATGCGACTTATAGTTCCTGTGTAGGAAATATAAGGCCTGCGCTGACGGATTTTGGCCCGAAGACCCATCTGGTGCATGAGCTTGTAGACGAGTTTGTGGTTGACCACCCAGCCCTTGTTGCGCAAGTCCAGCAACACTCGCCGGTAGCCGTAGCGATGCTTGTTGGCCTCGAAACTTTCCAGGATTGCTTGCTTTACCGCAGCATGTTTATCCGGCTTATCGAGTCGCTTTTGATGGTAGAAGAATGTCGCCCGCGGCATATCTGCCGCTGCGAGGAGATCTGCCAAGCGGTGTTGTGACTTGAGGATGACGATCGCCTGGGCTTTCAGGCGTGTCCCTGGTTCCTCAAGTCCCGCAATTTTTTTAAATAAGCATTTTCAGCCCGCAACCGTTCGTTTTCGCGACGCAGCTTATCCTCTTCAGTAAGCACCTTCGGCTTAACTGAACCTTTAGGCCTGCCCTTCGGTTTCAGCTTTAACGCGTCATCACCGCCTGTGCGCCATTTTCGCGACCAATATCCGACCACTTGATCCGATGACAGACCAAACTCACGGGCCAGATCCATCTTCGACTCGCCAGCTAGATGGCGTTGGACAACTTCCTTTTTGATCTCGAAGGAGTACTGCTGCTTTGAAGGCTTTTCCACAAGACATAGCTTGCCATGGAGCAAGAACCGACGAAACAAAGCACGGACTGGGTAAACACCAACACCAACATGATGAGCTGCAGCCCAATAACTACAACCCTGCTCGAAAAGAGCCACCAATTCTTCCCGCTGTCCCGCCGACAACGAACTACGTTCACGCATACAACTGCTCCCCACTAGTAGGTAACTGATTTCTCAGTCCAACTAATGGGGAGCAGTTCA
>NZ_JASPJA010000034.1:0-1416 GCF_030232125.1 Corynebacterium sp. MSK071
TGGGAGCCAGATACGCGGCAGGTTGATGCAGTAGTGCGCGACTGTTTTTCTCGTTACCGTGTCGTGGGCATGTACTGCGACCCGTCCGGCTGGACGGAGCATGTTTCCGCGTGGGAAGCAGAATTCGCCCCGAAGCTCAAAGTGCGGGCCACTTCGTCGCATCCGATGATGGCGTGGCCGAGGGGCAAAAGCGCTGCGGTCTACCAATCGCTAAGCGAGTTTAGGCAAGCGGTAGTCAACCGCGACATTACCTACGACGGTGGCCCATACCTGCGCGCACACTTGTTGAACGCGAAGCGCAGGGAAACACGTACTGGGTATTTGCTTTATAAGTCGTCGCCGGAGTCTGCTGATAAAATTGACGCAGCGTATGCAGCCGTCATGGCCTATAAGTGCTATTTGGATGCTGTCTCGCACGGGGTGACGAAAAAGAAGAAAAAGAGGGGGTCGTTCATCTTATGATTCGGGGGCTAACGCACAATGAAGAAGACATACTGGGGGTTTTGACTACCGAGGTCACAGGGCACCGGCAGGGTAATAAGCAGCTGGCGTCGTACTATGATGGGACGCATCGTGTGCAGCGCATTGGCGTTGCGGTGCCGAACTCATTGTCGGATATCGGCGTTGTTTCCGGATGGCCGGCGACAGTGGTGGATACCTACGGCGATTTGCTGCGCATGGACGGGTACATCTCGCCGGACTATGGCGAGGAGATGCGGCTAGTTACGCGTCGATTTAATGTTCCGCTCCGCGTCTCTGAAGCTATTTTGGACATGCTGATTTTCGGTCTGGGCCTACTAGCTGTAGAGCCCGACCCACACGGTGTATTCCGCCTGCGGTCAGTTTCGCCCTTGTCTGGTTCACTATTGTGGGATGACGCCACAAATGGACCAGTGGCCGGGTATCGCCGCTCTGGAGTTAATTCCGAGGGCGTGTACCGCGAAGTGCTCTACTTGCAGGGCGAAGTCATCGTCATTTCCAAAGATTCGACCGATATGGGCACGGTGCGCTCAGTCGAGCGATTCAACGTTCCCGGCGGCGGGTTCCCTATGTTCAGGTTGCGCAATCGCCTGCGCACTTCTCATTGGTCTGGACAGTCAGAAATCACCCCGGCCGTGCGGTACCTGACGGACGCTGCCGCCCGCACCCTTGAAAACATGGAGTACAACTCCGAGTTTTATGCCTCCCCACAACGATGGGCCACCGGCGCCTCACCCGAAGACTTCGGCTACGACCCCGAAGGCATGACGGAATTCGACCGCGTAGAAATGGGCTGGCGTACCTCTATCGGCAAAATGCTCGTCCTCAACGGCGACGAAGACGACCCCAAACAGCCCAACGTCGGACAATTCGCGTCGTCTCCCCCAACTCCATTTATCGAGCAGGTACGTGCCTACTCTCAGTTGATTGCTTCTG
>NZ_JASPJA010000035.1:0-1416 GCF_030232125.1 Corynebacterium sp. MSK071
CAGAAGCAATCAACTGAGAGTAGGCACGTACCTGCTCGATAAATGGAGTTGGGGGAGACGACGCGAATTGTCCGACGCTGGGCTGCTTGGGGTCGTCCTCATCGCCGTTGATGACAAGCATCTTGCCGATAGAGGTACGCCAGCCCATTTCAACGCGGTCGAACTCCGTCATGCCTTCCGGGTCGTAGCCGAAATCCTCAGGTGAGGCGCCGGTAGCCCATCGCTGTGGAGAAGCATAAAACTCGGAATTGTACTCCATGTTTTCCAAAGTACGGGCGGCAGCGTCGGTAAGATACCGCACGGCCGGGGTGATTTCTGACTGTCCAGACCAATGCGAAGTGCGCAGGCGATTTCGCAGTCTGAACATCGGGAACCCGCCTCCAGGAACGTCGAATCGCTCCACTGAGCGCACAGTGCCCATGTCGGTTGAGTCTTTGGAAATAACGATGACTTCGCCCTGCAGATACAACACTTCTCGGTATAGACCCTCGGAATTTACTCCAGAGCGCCTGTATCCAGCAACGGGCCCATTCGTGGCATCATCCCACAGCAAAGAACCAGATAACGGCGACACCGACCGCAGGCGGAATACGCCGTGTGGGTCGGGCTCTACAGCTAGTAGACCCAGACCGAAAATCAACATGTCCAAGATAGCTTCAGAGACTCGAAGCGGAACATTGAACCGACGTGTGACTAGCCGCATCTGCTCGCCATAGTCAGGCGAGATGAACCCATCCATGCGTAGCAAATCACCGTAGGTATCCACCACGGTTGCCGGCCATCCGGAAACAACCCCAATATCCGACAATGTACGAGGCACAGCCACGCCAATGCGCTGCACACGATGCGTCCCATCATAGTATGACGCCAGCTGCTTATTACCCTGCTGGTGTCCTGTGACCTCAGTCGTTAATACACCTAGAATGTCTTCTTCATTTTGCGTTAGCCCCCGAATCATAAAACGAATGACCCCCTTTTCTTCCTCGGCTTTGACACCCCTCGAGACACAGCATCCAAATAGCACTTATAAGCCATGACTGCCGCATACGCTGCGTCAATTTTATCAGCAGACTCCGGTGACGACTTATAAAGCAAATATCCAGTCCGCGTTTCCCTACGCTTTGCATTCAGCAAATGAGCGCGCAAATACGGGCCGCCATCGTAGGTAATATCCCGGTTGACCACCGCCTGCCGAAACTCACTTAATGATTGATACACCGCGGCGCTTTTACCCCTCGGCCACGCCATCATGGGGTGTCCCGACGTTGCCTTAACCTTCAGCTTCGGGGCGAATTCTGCCTCCCACGCTGAAACATGCTCAGTCCAGCCGGACGGGTCACAGTACATGCCCACGACACGGTAACGAGAAAAACAGTCGCGCACTACTGCATCAACCTGCCGCGTATCTGGCTCCCA
>NZ_JASPJA010000036.1:0-1385 GCF_030232125.1 Corynebacterium sp. MSK071
GGGTTAAGGGTCAAAAAGTGTGTCCGGAATCGCGGATTTTCACGGATTGACCTGTAGGTTTCCGGAAAGTATATGCTCCGGAAGCATATATCTAGCCCCCGACGGGAAATCCTCGGTGTGGCAGCCGTGATGTGCTATGCGCGGCGTGGTGTGGTGTCGCAATGTCGAAGAACCAACCACGCTGCCACTGCGGCGGTGAAATGAAACGCAACGGCACCACCAGCAAAGGCACCACCAGATGGCGCTGCAAACAATGCGGCGCCTCCAGCGTCAAACGTCGAAACGACATCACCAACGCGGCAGTGTTCACCCAGTTCATCGAGCATTGCACCACCGCAATATCACTCGACGACCTAGCCAAACGAAACGGTGTTAGCCGCGCCACCATGAAGCGGCGCTTCAAGTGGTGCTGGCTCGTTGATGTGCCTGACCCCACCGCCGGCCACCACAAGCGGATCTACGACCAGGTATTTCTCGATGGCACCTACACCGCCGGTGGCTGCCTGATCGTCGCGGCGACCATCGACCACGTGATCGCCTGGCACTGGTGCAAACACGAAACCACCCGCGACTACCAACTGCTGCTTGAACGCATCGAAGCCCCACTCATCGCCGTCATCGACGGCGGCCAAGGCGCATACAGCGCAATCAAAAAGTGCTGGCCGACTACGAAAATTCAACGCTGCCTCGTCCACGCCCAACGCGTGGTCCGCCGCTACACCACCACCAACCCACGCACCGATGCCGGGCGCACCATCTACCGACTTGCGCTGAAACTGACCCGGATCACCACACTGGATGAAGCCGCCGCGTGGGGTGTGCAACTGCACGAGTTTTCAACGATCTACCGGGAATGGATGAACGAGAAAACCATGATCAAAGACCCCAAAACAGGTGCATGGACCCGCGTGTGGACCCACCACAACGTGCGCAAGGCCTACAACAGCCTCAACCATCTTTGGCGGTCCGAGATGCTGTTTGTCTACCTCAACCCGCCAGCAGGAGTCCTTGCGCCCGAGCGGATCAAATCCACCACCAACAGCTTAGAAGGCGGCATCAACGCCCAGCTCAAACTGCTCGCCAGAACCCACCGCGGCAGATCAGGCGAACGACAACGCCGCATGCTGGATTGGTGGCTCTACTTAAAAACGGAACTGCCTGACGATCCAGTACGAATCGCCAGGCAGTCCGACTGGGGCCAGGGCCAACTCGCCAAAGTATCCACCCTGACCCAAACCGAGAACCAAGCCGACCACGAAACAGGACGCCCAGCCCTCTACGACAACGCTATCGACACCGACTACACCCACTCAATCGGCATTCAAAAAGGCCAAATCTAACCCCCGCGACACGCCGAGCCAGACACACATTTTGACCCTTAACCC
>NZ_JASPJA010000037.1:0-1305 GCF_030232125.1 Corynebacterium sp. MSK071
TGAAGCGTCCTGGGTTGAGTTCCGCTTCTTTTACGGCCCTGTGTTGATGGGCTGGGTGAGATAGTACTCGGTTTCTACTTCCTGTGGGGTGGCGTAGTCCAATGCTTCGTGAAGTCGCTTAGTGTTCCACCAATGCACCCACCGCAAGGTGGCCAGTTCGACTTCTCCGACCGACGTCCACGGGCCCTGGGCATGAATCAGTTCCGCCTTGTAGAGACCGTTGACTGTTTCGGCTAGTGCATTGTCGTAAGAATCGCCGATTGTTCCCACACTCGGGCGGATTCCTGACTCAGCTAGCGCGGTGGAATACTTCAGTGACACATACTGGCTGCCCCGATCGCTGTGGTGAATTAGTTGGTTTCCATGGATTCGTCCTGCAGTCGTTAACGCATGTTCCAATGCCTCCATGGGCAGCGCATCGGTGCGCATTGTCGAGCGTGTAGCAACACCAACAATTTTTCGGCTGAAGACATCCACGACAAACGCGGTGTAGGCGAATCCTGACAGGGTGCGAACGTAGGTAATGTCGGCAACCCAAAGCCTGCCTGGTGCCTGCGCACGGAAGTTTCGGCGCACTAGGTCCGGGCGATGATCCGGTGTCTTCGGGCTTACCGTTGTTATTGGGGTTCGCCCACGTCTGCGGCCAGAAACACCTGCAAGTTTCATCAGACGTGCGGTCTTGTCGCGACCAATATGAAAGCCTTCGCGGTTCATCGCGTGCCACATTTTGCGGATGCCGTAGACCGAGAAATTCTCCGCATGCACACGCTGTATCTCTGGGATGAGCAGGCTATCGCTTAAGGCTCTTGCGCTGGGAACACGTGTGGTGGCTTTGCGGTAGCCGCGTGAAGTAATGAATCCACGATCTGCTTGTTTAAGGACTCGGCAGATGGCCTCGACCCCAAATTGATCTTTGTACGCGTCGATGTAGGAGATCATTTGGTCGTGGGTCGGTCGAGTTCCGCTGCGAAAAAAGCCGAAGCAGTTTTAAGAATCCCGTTTGCTCGTTTCAGTTCGCGGTTTTCGCGGCGCAGACGCCTGAGTTCTTCTTCCATTGTTTCGCCGCCTGAAGCGTCAGAATTATCGCGTACTGAGGCGCTGTCACGGTACCAGGCCCGCAACGTGTGGTGAGATACTCCAAGCAGCTCACCGACCTCCGTGTAGGCGCGTTGCAGTGAGCAAGACTCCAGGCGGACCATTTCGATGATCTGATGGACCGCCTTCTCCTTGAACTCGACGGAATACTTTCTAGGCATAGTTCAATCCTTCCTTAGCTGAGGTAGGAACTAAACCCAGGACGCTTCA
>NZ_JASPJA010000038.1:0-1259 GCF_030232125.1 Corynebacterium sp. MSK071
TACCGTGTATGGGTGGATAAGGAAGCAGCGGTATGCGAAGTTACGCCGGCAGCGACATCGTCGAACGCCTGATGAGGCGGTGGTGTCTTTGCCAGATACAGGCAAGAAGCTGGGTAAAGATTCTGTTATGCCAGCACCGATGAAAACTCAAGCCGTTGATGGATTTCCTAGCGGCGTATTCGACAAACACGCCTTAGTAGGGCGTGGTCGCAGGCTTACTGTTGAAGACCGTGTTGCTATTGAAGCGGGATGTCGTGTCGGTGATTCGGCACGAGCCATCGCGCAGAAAATAAATAGGCACCACAGTGTCGTCGCTCGTGAAATCACCCGTAATGGTTGGAAGATCGTCGATGAGGACGGCACAGAGCAGCTGCGGTATAACGCCCACAACGCTGCTGTTTCTACTGCTGGTCGGATGGTGCGGCCAAAACTACGCAAGCTCGATGAAAGCCCAACGCTTCGGGGTGTAGTAGTCGATTGCCTTGCCCGCAGGTGGTCACCTGGGCGCATTAGTGCATGGCTTGAGCATGCTTTCAGCGATGATGAAAGCATGCGTATTTCCCACGAAGCGATCTACAGTGCCTTATACATTCAAGGCAAAGGCAGCCTGCGAGCCGAGCTTGAAGAAGTCATGAAGACTAAAGACGTACTTATCCGCGGCGGCTCAACACGCAAGCGTCGTGCCCGAAACGCTGGCGTGTTAACCGGTCGCCCTTGGATCAAAGGTGCTGAGATCACCCACCGCAGCCCGGAAGCTGATGACAGGGCTATTCCCGGGCACTGGGAGGGCGACCTTGTTATTGGTAAAGGTGGCAAAAGCGCGCTGATTACCCTAGTAGAGCGCACCAGCCGTTACACCCTGCTTGGACACCTTCCCGATGAGCACAGTTCACACACCGTGGTCGCAACCCTGCAGGACATGGTCAAAGACCTCAACACCGAGCAGCTAAAGACCATCACATGGGACCAAGGCGCAGAAATGGCTGTCACAGCACAAGTCCAGATTAAAGACGGCTGCCAGGTGTTTTTCTGTGAACCGCACTCACCGTGGCAGAGACCAACCAACGAGAACACCAACGGCGAGATCAGGCGCAGGTTCTACAAAAAGGGCACCGACTTTGCCACCGCCACACCCGAACATGTCGCGTGGGTGCAAAATGAGCTCAACGAAACACCCCGACAAATCCTCGGCGGCGCAACCCCACGTGAAATACTTAACGAACTATTCAAGCGTGGCGCATCCACCGCTTGATTCCGCC
>NZ_JASPJA010000039.1:0-1077 GCF_030232125.1 Corynebacterium sp. MSK071
TGACAAAGACCGAGGTCGGGCATCAAATCTTGTCGAAGATTGGTGACGCGCTCCGCAGCTTCTGGGAATGGATTCAGCCTGTATTTTCGGCTATTGGTGAGTGGTTTTCGAAAGCGTGGGCAGTTATCCAGCAGGTAGCGCCCTACATCATCACGGCACTTCTGACACCTATCATGATGCAGTTCATGCTGGTTAAGTCCATAGTGATGGTGGGGTTCGAGGCCATCAAAGCAGGCTGGGAGCTACTCGTAACCGGCATTCAAGCCCTGTGGGAAAACGTACTCAAACCCGCATGGGACGCTGTCGCACAAGCAGTGCACTTCCTATGGGAAGCAGCTATCCAACCAATCCTCAACCTGATAAAGCAGCTCTGGGAAGCTGTCGTAAATAGCATCAAGGCCCTCATCGATACGGTACTTATCCCAGCGTGGGACGCGATGAGCCAATTCCTGTCCGCTATCTGGAATAACGCTATTCAGCCAGTATTTAACGGGATTAAAGCCGTGTGGAACATGGTTGTCGACGGTATCAAGGCCATTATTGACAACGTCCTTCTTCCTGCCTGGCAACACATGTCAGACTTCATTAAAGGGATTGTCGATGCACACGTTCGTCCTGCTTTCGACCGCATGAAGCAAGGGGTCGACCAAGTTAAGCAATGGTTTGAAAAAGCCGCTGATGGAATCAAATCCGCATGGAACAGTGTCTGGGAAACTATTAAGTCAATTGCCGGCAAAATTGCCAACGTCGCCTACAACAACGGCATTCGCCCCGCATGGAACGCTGTATCCAAGGTAACTGGTGTAGAAAAGCTTCCTGAGGTTAGCTTCGCCAGCGGTGGCGTCATGCCCGGCTACACCCCAGGCCGCGACATACACACCTTCTTCTCGCCTACCGGCGGAACGCTCAACCTATCCGGTGGTGAGGCCATCATGCGCCCAGAATGGACCAGAGCAGTCGGCGGCCCAGCAGCAGTCGCACGTATGAACGCTACAGCACAAGCAGGAAAAGGCACCGGACTTTCCGGCTCCTTCGCTGACGGCGGTGTTATCGGCGCCATCAAATCCACAGCAGGCA